>CAYZLC010000096.1:0-6794 GCA_964479365.1 uncultured Dehalococcoidia bacterium | reverse complement strand
GGCGCCCTCCCTCGGCCCCCGCGCCAACGCCCAGTTGGCAGCGAAGCTGGTCTACAGGCTGATCGGCCTGGCGTTGAGGGAGTAGACCGGCCTATTCGGACCCGGATCCCCGCCGTCTCTTCCACGGCGGGACTCGCGTCCGTACGCGCTCCCAGGCCTCGCCGTAGTATTCGAGGTCGGCCGGCCGGAAGATCAATGCCTCGCCGGCGCTGCCGCCGGACACACGCCCGTACCAGTACAGCGTCGCGATCAGCGACGCGCAGTACGCGATCGACGACGCGATCGCCGCGCCTTCCACCTCGAGCGGCGGGATCAGCGCGAAGTCGAGCACGATCGTCAGGCCCAGCGCTATGAACGTGGCGTATGTGTTGTAGATGATGCGCCCCTGGCTGAAGAGGTAGCTCCCCAGCACACGCGTCGCGCAGGCAGCGATGATGCCCGGCATCAGCAGTATTAGCGGCGTCCGCGCAGGGCTGAACTCGTCTCCGAACAGGACATCGATCGCCAGCGGCGACACGATGATCAGCGCAATCGCCCCCAGGACGCTCGCGAGAAGGGTATTGCGGCAGGCCAGCGGCGTCATCTCCGCCGCGCGCTCAGGCTCCATCTCCGTCAGCCGGGGCATCAGTACGAGGGCCACGGACGACGAGAGCCACCACACGCTTTCGCTCAACCCCACCGCGACCGCATACTGCCCTACTCCGGCGCGTGAGACGAACGCCGCCACCAGGAACAGATCCAGCCGGTAGTTGAATAGCTGTGCCAGGTTCGCGATCTGCCCCTGCGCCCCGTAACGTATCTGCTCTCGCAGCACGTCCCAGCGCGGCCGCAGCACTCCGGCGAGATCGACCTTGTCCAGCCCGATGAGCGCCAGCGCCAGCACGTCCGCCAGCAGGAAGGAGGCAACCCATCCCGCCAGCGCCCAGAACAGGTCCAGCTCGTCCACCGCGTACAGCCCACCGACGATGGCGAGCCCGATTAACCCCTGCACGACGGCTACCGCGCTCAGCGCCGGAAAGCGGCTGCTCCCGAGCAAGAACGACGTCAGCAGCACGTATCCAACGACGGCCGGTAGCGCCGCGCCGTAGAGCCAGTACGACCCCCCGGAGACGAACAGCTCAGGCTCCACGACCACGGCGTAGGCGATGAGGAAGAGCCAGGCAACCGCAGAGGACGCCCCGAGCACAAACAGGCTGCCGGACAGCAGCACGTTATACGAGTACGTGCCCTTGTTCAGGAAATAGATGTTCCCCAGGCCGACGCCGAGATTGGCAATCCCGCCCGCGACCAGCACCGCGACAAAGAAGAGCGAGTACGTGCCCAGACCGTCGTCGCCCAGACCGCGCGCCAGCACCACCCGCAAGCCGAACGCCAACCCGTAGATCGCGATCTGCGACAGGAAGACGAGGTTGACGCTGAACAGCAGCCCCGTGCGCGCGTCTACGTCAGCTTCGGTCAGTCCTCCGATGCTCGCAGCCGGAGACCGTGACTCAGCTTCACCAGGCACTAGCGGCCGTCATACCTGCTAGAATTGAATGCGCTTCCATCGGGGTGTAGCTCAGTTAGGCTAGAGCGCACGGTTCGGGACCGTGAGGTCGGCGGTTCAAATCCGCCCACCCCGACCATCTTCTCCATGCTCAACTGAGAGGCGCGTCCCCCTGAACCGCGCCTCGTTCTCTTTCGTATCATCTTGATGAGCATCCTCATATTCGAACGCCCGGAGCGCCCTTCAGTTGCCGCTCCCCTGCGCCCATCGCTTCAGCGTTCACCGGTCACCCGTTCCCCTTCGCCCATTACTCTTCACCCGTTAACGCGCCCTCCCGTTACAGTCTGGTAACAATGCAAGAAACCGGTCGTCTTAAGATAGCAGCTAGGAGAACCAACAAGATTCCTTTACGTTATAAACATGATGTAACCAAAACCCCATTGCAGTTGTTTAGTCAGCACCGATAGAATGCGGCGCGATAACGAGGTAGGTAACCCTAACATGGTGTTTCAGGCAGAAGACAGAGCCAAAGCGAAGAAGCAGCACGCCGATCAGGCCATCCAGCTCGCTCTCCAGGGGCGCTGGAGCGAGGCGGCGCAGCTCAACCGCGACATAATCGCATCGTTTCCGAACGACATGGACGCCTTCAACCGGCTCGGCAAGGCGATGACCGAGCTCGGCCGCTACGCCGACGCCCGGCGCGCCTATATGAAGGCGCTGGAGATCGACCCCCTGAACTCTATCGCGGACAAGAACCTCAAGCGGCTTTCGACCCTGGGAGAGAAGGAGGCTGCGCCGCGCCCGGCCGGCCAGAAGCTCTCCCCCCAGATGTTCATTGAAGAGACAGGTAAGACCGGCATCACTGTCCTCGTTAGGCCCAACATGGACATCGCCGCGCGCATGACCGCCGGCGACCAGGTCAACCTCCAACGCCAGAACGGCTCCCTCGTCATCCAGAGCATCGCGGGCGAATATGTCGGCGAGGTCGAGCCCCGTCTCGGCCAGCGCCTCGTCAAGCTTATGGACGCTGGCAACGAGTACATCGCAGCCATCTCCGGCCTCGGCGAGAAGGAAGTCCGCCTCTTCATCCGCGAGACGTTCCAGCACGGTTCCCAGACCGGCAAACTCTCCTTCCCACCAACCGTCACCGAGCCTTTTCGCCCGTACGTGAAAGGTAGCCGCCTCCTTCACCGCGACGCGGAGGACGACGAGTCCTACTTCGACGAAAGCGATGAGCGCGACGATTGGGCCCCGGGCGGCGAGGACGGCGAAGAGTCAGAGGGCACGGTTAACGAGTTCCGGCTAAGCGCTGACGACGCCCCGATCGCCGTCGATGACGGCGACGACGACGAAGAGTAGCCCCCGGGCTCCTGGCTCCCGGCTTCTCCTTCCCCTATCATCCCTCCATGAGCGCAGGCGAGCGGTACCTCCCAGGCGACTGGCAGCGCGGCCCACGGTACAGCGGCGCTTACACCTTCGCCCGCTGCCCTGCCACTCGCGATCTCTCGCAGGCCGACGTCGCCATCGTCGGCGTGCCGATGGACATGGCCGTGCTCTACCGCAGCGGCGCCCGCTTCGGCCCGCGCGCGATCCGCGACGCCTCCGGCCAGCTGCGCCCGCACCACTGGGAGCCGGATAAGCTCGAACCACCCTTCGATAGGCTTCGCGTCATCGACTACGGCGACCTCGAGGTCTTCCCGGGCTACATCGAGCAATCGGTTGCCCACATACAGTCGCAACTCGCGCCTATCATCGAGGCCGGCGTGTTTCCCGTCATTCTTGGCGGCGACCACTCGACCACGCTTCCAGTCCTCCGCGCCTGCGCCGCCAAGCACGGGAAACTCTCCCTCGTCCACTTCGACGCCCACCCGGACTTCTGGCCACCCGCGGTCCCCGAGCGCCCGGTCCACCACGGCACCGTCTTCCGCCTCGCCAGCGAAGAAGGCCTCATCGATCCCGCTGCTTCTGTCCAGATCGGCATCCGCGGCTCCGTCTCGGCCGGCATCGTCGACGAGACGCGCGCGGCCGGCTTCCACGTCATCACCTGCGACGAGTTCGCCCGCCGCGGCGTCGAGGCCACCGTGCAGGACATCCACCGCCTGGCCCGCAGCTCCGTTTACATCTCGCTCGACATCGATAGCGTAGACCCTGCCTTCGCGCCCGGCACCGGCACCCCCGAAGTCGCCGGCCTGACCAGCCGCGAGATCATCCATCTCGTCCGCGGCCTGCGCGGCCTCGCGCCCGTCGCCTTCGACATCGTCGAAGTCGCCCCCGCCTACGACTCTGCCGAGATCACCGCCCTCCTCGCCGCCAACCTCGTCTACGAATTCCTGCTGGTGCTTGGCGAGCGGCCTTAGCTGCTCATAGCTGCACCAGGTCGCGCGCCTTCGCGAATCGCGGATCCTCGAGGCGGAAGCCGTCCGGGTTCCTGCCGCAGGCTAACGCGAGGTGGTAAGCAAACAGTTGGAGTGGCACGAGGCAGGTCAGAACCGTGAACGGCTCCGGCACGGCCGGCACGTTCCACAACGCCAGCGCTCTATTTCGAATCGATTCGGCGCTGCCATCGCTGAACACCAGGGCGGGCGCCCCAATCGCCTCTACAGCCTGCGCGAGCTGCCTGACGCGCTCCTGCGCCGCGCCGGCGGGTGCGATCAGCACGAACAGGTCTTCGTCTTCGGCGCACTGGAGCGGCCCGTGCAGCATCGCCTCGACCGGCATGCCGTCGGCGGCGGCGTATGACGTCTCCTTGATCTTGAGCGCGATCTCCTGGGCCGTGATCGCGCTCGGTCCGCCGCCGGACAGCCAGATACGTCTCCGCTCTCCTTGCTGCCGCGCCAAGACCGCGACCTCCTCCTCCAGACCTAGCGCGCCTCGAATCGCCGCCGGCAACCCCCGGCGCAGAAGCTCCTCCGGTAATACGCTTGCGCCCGAGCGGAGGCGTCCGATGCGCTCTGCCAGCACCGCCAGCACCGCCAGGGCGCCCGTGTAGCTCACGGTGTGCGCGGCCGACTTCTCCTGATCTACCGTGTAGAAGACCGTGTCCGCCGCGCCGGGTTCAGCGCTCGCGCTTCGGCCGGCGATGAGCGCGGTCCTGCAGCCGGCCTCACGCGCGCGCTTGAGCGACTGCGCGGTGTACATCTTGCTCCCCCGATGGCTGACCGCAATCACGCAGTCCCGCACGGTCAGATCTGGGCCGTAGAGGGCAAAATCGAACGAGTGCCAGACGTGAGCCGGCATCCCACCGCCGTAACAGCGCATAAAGTGCTCGCCGGCGAGAGCAGCGTGGTAGGATGTGCCGATTCCGCAGACAAAGAGACGCTCGCAAGAGGCAACCACCGGTGCGAACTGCTCGACCAGCCCTTCGTTCGCACTGATGACATTGGCGAAGGCATCCGGCTGCGCCTGGATCGCCTCGTACATGTGAAACGGATGCTGAATTCGGCGCTCTTCGGCCAATCCTTCTCCCCTAGGGCTGACGGGGCACACTTGAACGCACCCCTCTGCGTTTCGTTACTATGGTAGCGAATGTCCACATCCACCGATATTATCCTTGCCCGCGACCTCACCAAGCGCTACGGCGCCTTCACCGCCGTGGACGGCATCTCTTTCACCGTGGGCGCCGGCGAGTGCTTCGGCTTCCTCGGCCCGAACGGCGCCGGGAAGACCACCACGATCCGCATGATCTCCTGCGTGTCGCCCGTCACCGAGGGCTCGCTCACGGTGGACGGGCTGCACGTGCAGATTGAGGCGCGGCGCATCAAGTCGCTCCTCGGCGTCGTGCCCCAGGAAGACAACCTGGACCCTGAGCTGACAGTCCTCCAGAACCTGCGCGCCTACGCCCGCTACTTCGACCTGCCGTCCAAGCTCGCTGAGCAACGCATCGACGAGGCGCTCACCCTCTTCCAGCTCATCGAGAAGCAGAATGATAAAATCGACGCCCTTTCCGGTGGTCTCAAACGCCGCCTCACCATCGCCCGGGGCCTCCTCAATTCGCCGAAGATCCTCGTCCTCGACGAACCGACCGTCGGCCTCGACCCGCAGGCCCGCCATCTCGTCTGGCAGAAGCTGCGCAACCTTAAGGCGCGAGGCATCACGATGCTCCTCACCACGCACTACATGGACGAGGCCACCCACCTCTGTGACCGCATCGTGGTCTTGCACCAGGGCAAGATCATCGCCAAAGGCACGCCTGACGAGCTCATCGACAACCACGCGGGGAAAGAGGTGATCGAGCTCCACGGCCCGCTCGAAGACCGCCTCGCCCTTATGTCACGCCTCGATGGCCGCACGGACGTCGCGGTCGAGGAGGTTGAGGACATCCTCTACGTCTACGTCCGCGGCGACAACGGCTTCGACCCCGCATCCCTCAAGCTGGAAGCTGAGCGCGTGGTCTACCGCCACGCCAACCTGGAAGACGTCTTCCTGCGACTGACGGGAAGGGGTCTGGCGGAAGAATGACATGATACAATGTGGCTACAAGAGAGACTACATTAGGAGGTCGAGGCCAATGGCTGAGATTGGTGTCCGAGAACTGAAACAGAACACCAGCGACATCATTCGCAGAGTCCGTGAGAAGAAGGAGTCATTCGACATCACGTATCGGGGACGCGTCGTCGCCTGGCTCTTGCCAATCGAACGGCAACCCGGCGACGAGGACTGGCGCACTGTGTGGGCCGAGATGGACCGGTTGACCGACGAGATCGCAGAACGTCTCCCGCCCAACGTATCGGCCGCCGATGAGGTCAGCAAGCAGCGGCGATAGCGATGTTCGTGGTGGATGCCAGTGTATGGGTGGCTCGTTTCATGCGGCCTGATGTAAACCACGTCGCAAGCCATCAGTGGTTGCTCCGGGTGCTGGAGGACGGGGTGCTGATTATGGCGCCGGGGTTATTGCTCCCGGAGATCACTGGCCCTGTCTCGCGGTTAAGCAGTGAAATTGACGCTCGACGGGCACTTTCATTCGTCCAGCGCCTCTTTAATCTCCGCCTGATCCCGCTTCGTTACGAACTCGCTCACCTATCTGCTCGCCTGGCCGCCCAATTCCGCCTGCGCGGCGCGGACTCAGTGTACGTCGCTCTCGCCCGCCAGTATCATCTGCCTCTCGTGACCTGGGACGGAGAACAGCGCGAGCGGGCCACGGCGATAGTGACGGTGCGGACTCCGGCGGACCTCCTCGAAAGCCAGAACCAATGACCGTCATTGCCCTCCCCCGCGCCGCTCGCGGCGTCTGGCGCAGGCCTGACGTCTCCTGGCTTGCCCTTCGCGTCTGGCAGCGCAACCGCGACGTCTACCTCAACCTCTGGAAGGC
>CAYZLC010000095.1:4759-6862 GCA_964479365.1 uncultured Dehalococcoidia bacterium | reverse complement strand
GCCCGCTCTAGACGTAGGTAGCGGAGGCAACCAGTGGCGGCGGCGAGTCCAGCTCAGGCCCGCCCGAAGCGCGAGCGCGAGGAAGAGGTGCTGGTCTGGCCGGACCTCGTCTTCGTCGAGTTCATCGCCGCCGTACTCTTCACGATCACGTTCCTTATGCTCTCGGTCTTCATCAACGCGCCTCTGCTGAACCGCGCGAACGCGGATGTCACACCGAACCCGTCAAAGGCGCCATGGTATTTTCTCAACCTCCAGGAGCTGCTCCTGCACATGGACAAAGCGTGGGCCGGCGTCCTTTTGCCGACGATCGCCCTCGGCTTCTTCGCCTCGATTCCGTACGTCGACCGCAGCCGCGAGGCGCAGGGCATCTGGTTCGGCACAAAGTACTCGGTCCGCATCACGGTCATCGCCGCCATTTACGCCGTTCTCGTTTGCGGCATCCTCGTCATCTTCGACGCCGGAGACCGCAACGTCTTCCCGAGTCAACTTGTGCCCGGCGCAGGTCCCACGTTCAGGACGGAGCAACTCACCCGCTGGATCCCAGCGTGTGACGTGGACGCCCAACACCAGGGGCTGCCCTGCCTGCGAGACGAGGAGGGCGCCGAGCATTTGGGCTTCGTCACCGGCAAGGACCTCTCAAAGAGGCTCGAGTTTAGCGTCCCGTTCCCCGACTTCGCGCTTGACCTCGCCTCCAATGAGGATGATGAGGAGGCAACCGACCGCGACGGGGAACTAGACTGGCCGAGGGACATAGACCATGTGCCGGTGCCGTTCAACAACGTGGACTGCTGCTATGGCAGCATCCACCTGTGGAATGGCATGCACCTGAACATCCCGAGTATCGTGGCCGAGCAGGTTATGCCGCTGAGCACGATCGTATTCCTGGCGTTGCTCATCATCTACGTCCTCTTCCGGCTTGGCTGGGTACGCACCAAGCGGGACGTGTTCATCATAATGTTCACGGCCGTCATGGCCGCTTACCTGACGTTGTCCATGGTCGGCAGTTTCTTCAGAGGAGAGGGGCAAGGTTTGATTGGCCCCTGGGACATCAAGGTGGACGAAGGGTAGAGGCGATCTAGCATTGGAAGCTGAAGGCACGGGAGCCACGCCCGCAACCCCCCCTGCCATCCCCGCTACCGCGGCGCACTCGCTCGCGGTCGACACGCCTGTTGCTCGTCCCGCCCCTAAAGGGCAAGTGATCACGCGGCGCGTTTTCATCCTGGGGGGCTTCTTCAGCACGCTTGCACTGCTTACCGTCGGGATGCTCGGCGTGCCACTGGACTTCATGTGGCTGCGCAAGGTCAGTGGTTTCGGTGGTCCGATTCCGGTGGCGCCGGAACGTGTTCCACCAGCCGGCGGCGACCCCGTCCGCATCTTCGAGGGCAAGTTCTGGCTCGTCAATCTGGAGCCGGGGACTACGCTGAACGGAGAGGAGACACCAGGCGGCGTGCTCGCCCTCTGGACGAAGTGCCCCCACCTTGGCTGTACGATCCCCTGGCGGCCAGACTTCAAGTTCGCGGGGCGCCAGGGCTGGTTCCGCTGTCCCTGCCACGGTTCGACGTACACTAAAGAGGGCGGGATCATCGTCGCTGGTCCGGCGCCGAGGTCGATGGACGTGTTTCCGATCGAAGTGCAGGACGACCTGAGCCTGATCGTCCAGACCGGCCGGCAGTATGAGTTCACGGGAAGCGTTGCGAACCCGAGGCGGGCCGTTCCACTTGAACCGGGCAATGAGACGCCGCCAACCGCGTGAGGAATCGGAAGAGCAAAGATAGCGCATGAACACCAGCAAGCAGGTCAACGTGATGATCGGCCTGCTTATGGTCGGCGCAATCGCGACCACGCTCTACTTCCTTTGGGACCGCCTCGAACGCGAGGCCGACGCGACGGAGCGCCAACTCACGGAGAATGCCGAAAGGGGAGGCGCTCTGTTTGCGCCGAACTGTAGTTCTTGCCATGGTCTGACCGGAAAAGGCGCCCTGGAGCGCGCTGGTCTGCCGGGTGCGCCGTTGAACCTTGAAGAGAACCGGCCCACGACGATCGGTGACCTGTCCGTGCTCCACGCGCGCTTCAGGGACACGATCACTTGTGGACGCGTGGGGA
>CAYZLC010000095.1:0-4749 GCA_964479365.1 uncultured Dehalococcoidia bacterium | reverse complement strand
ACCGAGCAGGGCGGCTCCCTCAACGAGTTCCAAATCCAGCAACTCGTGGCACTGATCACCGGCACGATGCCCGGGTTCAGCATCGAAGATAACCCAGATCCCAATCGCATCAGCGAGGAAGGCTGGGCGCGGGCGCTACAGGAGGCCAACCACGCGGCGGAATTCGATCCGCCTAAGGAACTGGCCCAAACAGCCAGCGCGGGTGACACGACGCTGGTCTTGAATGACGCCAGCGGTCTTGCGGCAGAAGCTGTTCTGCGTATCGATGATGAACCGGAGGAGGAAGGCTACGAGCTGGTTGTCGTCACGGAAGGTACCCAGGAAAGCAACGAGATTGAAGTTGAACGCGGCGCGTTGGGCACGGACGCTGTCGACCACGACGAGGGCGCGCACGTTTTCCAGGGCCCTATCCCTCCGCCTTCTGGCCCGCTAACCGGCGAGACCGGCACGCCTCCGTGCGGTCAGCTCGCCGCCGCGACCGCCGGAAAGGAATCGGGGCCCGTGGCTATATCGGGCACCGCCTCGATTTCCATGGGTGATAACTTCTTCGACCTCGACGGCCAGCGCAATCCGAACCTGGCGGTGAAGGCCGGTGAGTCCATTACCGTCCAGCTGACGAGTTCCGGCTCCCAGCCCCACGACATGCGCACCACCGGCGCTGACGCCGAGTTCGACAACGAGGACGACGCCGTGTCAGACCCGGACCTCATCCCCGGTGGAGGCTCGGGGACACTGACCTTCAGCTTCACAGAGGCGGGAACCTACGAGTATCGGTGCGACTTCCACCCGGACCAGATGAGAGGCGAGATAGCGGTAGCCCAATGAGGTTCTGCCCGAGCTTGAAAGCTCGGCCGCAACTACGGCTGCCCATCAGACGACCTGGTCCTGGAACGGAGTTTGTGCCGTACATGCGAACAGTGGCCGTAGCCTGCGCTGTTATCGCCTTCGTTTTCTCAGCCTGCGGCGGCGGCGGCGACGACAACGAAGTGGCCACTGGACCCACAGTTGATGTCCCCCAGGACACCGCGCCCGCCCCCTCGCCGGGACTCCAGACGCAGCCGGAGCCGGCTCAACAGTTCGACGAACAGGCGTCACTTGCCGCCGACGGCATTATCGAGATCGCAGTGGCGGAAGTGAAGTTCGCGCCGAACCGTTGGCGCATGACGCTCGGAGACACGGTGACCATTCGTGTCGCGAACGCGGACAGCCAGCAGCATAACCTTCGTCTCGCCGGACTCGACGGTGAGTACGATACAGACGACGACGCCCTCACCTTACCGGACGCGATCGCTCCCGGTGAGACGGGCGATCTCACTTTCGTCCCCCAGGTCGATGGGAATTACGCCTTCCGCTGCGACTTTCATCCCGGCAGCATGGGCGGCCGCATAGAGGTTGAGTAAGCAGCGGCCCCGTTCGTGCCGAGGGCATTCTCGCGGCCCGGGCGCACGCGACGATGTTGACCAGCCCCGAACAGATACGCTATATTTTGCCCGCTGAAAGAGGTGAGGAACTCGTGGCAAACCAGGTAGGCAAGAGATATCTGTGCACTAATTGCAATACAGAAATGATCGTCACCAAGGGCGGGGACGGCGCGCTGGCATGCTGCGGCCAGCCGATGCAGCAGAAGCAATAGGGAGGCGTGGAATGCCGAATCAGCTAGGCAAGCGGTTTCAGTGCGAGAATTGCAGCACCGAGGTGCTCTGCATCAAGGCCGGCGATGGCCAGGCGGAGTGCTGCGGCAAGCCCATGGAGTTGATGCAGCCCAAGGTATTGCCGTCAGCCGACTAACAGTTAGGTCCATCACCACTCTTCGTCCGCGAAGTCCCACGCCCGCAGCACACCTGGCTCAGCCGTGAGCACCACGGCTACTTCGGTCCACTCGCGCATCCTCTCCAGGTAAGCGTCTACGTCGCGATCCTTCAGGTAGCGCTCGGCAAGACGCCGCAGTACTCCGCCGGCGCTGGTCTCGAGGAACCTCGCTTCGCTCCTCACTTCGATACCGCGATACGGCGGTTCGTCTTCGGCCACGATGACGCTAAGGCTTCGATCACGCCGAAGATTGCGGATCTTCGCGTCATTCCCGTCGATCACGATGGAAAAACCGCCGTCACTCCACTCGTGCCACACTGGCGCTAGCAACGTCGAGTCGTCAGCGCATCGCGTCGCGAGTATCGCCACCCTGGGCTGCGTCAGCAGGTCGCCCAGGTCCTCTGGTTGCAGGTTTTTGCGCATCGCGTACCCTGGTGATCTCTACGCTAAGCGCTGCCCTTCGGCCCTCGCTTGGACTTGGCGATGTGTTCACCTTCTTCCTCTGGAAACAGCGTCTCTCCCCGAGGCGCCACGTCGCCGAGAGAGCTAGCGCCTACGTCTCCCGTCTCCTGGTATGAACGAAGATACTCCTCGCTTACGAAGAACATTCAGATGCAGAACCCGTCCCGCGCTATGTCTTCGTGGTGCCGCTCGCACGGGCAGATCTTCTTGCGATCCTCATCGGGATCGCCGGAAAGGGTCATTCAAGGGCAGTACAGGTGCCCGTGGTTGACGAGGTTCTTGGCCAACCCGCGCTGCACCTCGTCCACGATCTCCGGCGGCGGGGAGAACTCGTACGGCCCCTTCTCGACGTAGCGCTCGGACATGCGCTTGACGCGATCGAGCGCCTCCTCGAACGTGACCTCTTTTGGCATTGCCTACTCCTGTCCGAACCAGATTCGATGACTCCACGCTATGCCGACGGGTCAAGGATGGGAAGACGGTCCACGTCCATTTCAACCTTGATGTCCCGTGTCAGACTTTCTGAGACAGTCGTAGATTTGAGGTAGAGGGGTGGCGAGGAAAGGAAGTCGGCATGGGACGACCGCTGAAGTGGACCGTTGAACAGAAGCTGCCGCTGGTGCTGAGCATCCTCCGCGGAGAAGGGTCGGTGGCCGAGATTGGCCGCCGCCACCAGGTGTCCGACGCTACGCTGGCGAAGTGGCGAGATGCGTTTCTCTCGGGCGGTGCTGCGGCGCTGGCCAATGGCAGCCGGCGCGGGCAGTCCAGCAGAGAGACGGACCTTAAGACCGAGCTGGAGGAGGTCAAGGCCGCGCTGGGCGAGGCGCATGCAGAGCTCCGCGTCTGGCAGTCCGACTTCAGCGAGTTCGAGACGACCGGCGGCGGTATCTGGCGGCTCTCCGGTGTAGTCGACTACGTCGCCAAAGTCGCGCTCGCTTGCACGAGCACAGGCCGAGACATGGCTCGGCCGGCCGCTCCTCCGTGAGTGCCTCGACGCCCAGACCGGGGAACTCGTGCCGATCGCCATCGTCACCGACAACGGCCCTGCCTACAAGTCGGCCGCTTTCGCCCGCTACATCGCCGCCCGGCTTGAGTTCACCCACGTCCGCACCCGCCACCGCTCGCCCGGGACCAATGGCGTCATCGAACGCTTCTTCGGGGCCATTAAGTACGAGCACCTCTACCGTGAGGAGATCGAGGACGGTCCCATGGTCGCTGCCACGGTCGAACGCTACCGCGCTCTTTACAACTCCGTCCGGCCCCACGAGGCGATCGGCTTCCGCGCCCCGCTCACCGCCTGGCGGGACTTCGACGGCCCGCCCGTAGCCAATCTATTTACGCCCCTAACTGTCTCACTTTCTTGACACGGGACATTGACAGCCTATGCCCCACACCATAGAATACGCGAGAATGCCACCCAACCGCGCACCCTAGGGGAGATTCTTTTTGCCAGAAGTCCACATCAACAGTAGCGATAGCTTCGACCAAGCACTCAAGCGCTTCAACAAGATGGTGCAGCAGTCAGGCGTCCTGGCCGAGGCGCGGCGGCGGGAACACTACGAGCCGCCAAGCATCCGCCGCAAGAAAAAGGCCGCGGCGAAGCGGCGCAAGAGCCTCAAGAACGCCCAGCGCGGCTAGGACTTACGGAAGCCCCTCAGCATCAAACGGCCTGACTAAGGCTTTCTCAATGTCTCTGAAGGATACCCTCGCGAACGACCTCAAGGATGCCATGCGCGCGGGCGACGAAGCGCGCAAGACGGCGATACGCATGACCATCGCAGCTATCAAAAACGCCGAGGTCGCGGCTATGGAGCCGCTCGATGAGGCTGGCATGATCGGAGTCCTAGGCAAGCAGGTAAAACAGCGAAAAGAGAGCATCGAAGAGTTTCAGAGGGCTGGCCGCCAGGACCTCGTTGACAAAGAAGCCGCCGAACTCCGTGTTTTAGAAGCCTATATGCCGGCGCAGATGAGCGCCGAAGAGATCACCGACGCGGCCCGCGCCGTTATCGCTGAAGTAGGCGCCAGCGGCCACGCGGACAAGGGAAAGGTGATGTCCGCCCTTATGCCTCGCCTCTTCGGCCGCGCCGACGGTCGCGCGATCAACGAAGTCGTTACGGAACTCCTCAGCCACTAGCACGCCCCGCTACTTATCCACAGCGGCGCTATCGGTATTTGTTCATCCGTCTGTCTGTTATCATGATATATACCCCGACGAAGGGCGCGTATTGCCATGACGGCCAGACAGCGGGCCACCGAAGTTATCTCGCCGACGCGGGCGTTCGTATTCGCGGCGGCGCTGAGCGCTACGCTTGTCCTCGTACTCGCACCGGTGCTTCCGGGCGAAACGTCCCTCGGTGCAGGCGATCCCGCGTTCAAGACGTTCCGCAGCGACGGTGCCGTAGTAGTTGAAAAAGGTGACGTAGTCGACCAGACAGCCCTCGATCGCATACGAGGGGCCGGGCTTCTCGATAACAGCAC
>CAYZLC010000094.1:0-6943 GCA_964479365.1 uncultured Dehalococcoidia bacterium | reverse complement strand
GAGGTCGGCCGCGCTGAGCACGATGTCCGGCTCGGCATCCGTCCGGCGGCAGCGCGCGCCCTCGGCGCCGGCCTCCAGCTCGTAACGGCCTTCGTTCCAGGAGCAGAACGGGTCGCGCACGTCGAGCACGATCTTGCCTGCGGTCGAGTAGCGCCTGCCTTCCAGTGCGGGCGGCACGTCGACGATGCGCAGCCAGAGCGAATCGTATGGGCGGCGCTGGAGCCTGCGCGGGTCGGCGAGCTGCCAGTAGAGCGGCTCGTCCGGCGGACGATGTATCGCGCTGATCGTTGCGACCAGGTCGACGCCGAAGATGTACTGCCAGAGCGCCGAATACGCTTCTGCGTCTAGTACGGTTAGCTCCCACACCGAAACGGTACCGCTGGCCATGCCGTCCTGGCCTGGCCGGACCCGGTAGCGCGCATAGCCGCGGATCGCGCCGTCGACTTCGTACTGGACGTTAAAGCGCGACCCGGCTCGTTTCTCCATGTCCTTCTCTCGCATCGTGTGGTGTTGCCACCACGATTCGCTGCGACTGTAGAACCCGGGTCGCGCGCGGCGTGCTTCGTCGTACACAGCCGGCCAGGCTTCGAGCGCCTGCTCGCGCGAGACGAGACGCGTGCGGCCGCAGGCCGCCGTTTCCGGCGAGAGCGTCGTGCGCAGCCGGTCGATGGTGAGCTCCGCGTTTTCGGCCGCCAGCCCGTAGCCGAAGCGGCCGTAAATGATGCTCCGGACGCCCAGAGCGCGGCGAGCGGCTCGTCGCGCTCGTGCACGTCACTGAGCTGGCGCTGCATCATGTCGCGCAGAATGCCGCGCCGGCGATGGGTCGGCTGCACGGAGACCCAGGTCACGCCCGCCGTAGGCAGCGTGTTGCCCGGCACGGTCAGGTCGAACGAGTAGATGGCGGTCGTGCTGACGATCTCCGGCCCGTCGAACGTCGCCAGCGTCCGGTCGAACTCCATGAGGGCCAGGTTCGCAGCGAGCAGCTCCGCGTTCGCTTCCCAGCCGAAGGAGCCGGCGTTCGAGCTCGAGAATTCGGCCCACTCATCGATCGCTATCGGTCGTAGTTCGTACGCCACAGCGCGTCTCCTTTCGATGCGAGGCGCAGTGTAGCACGACACGCGTGCGGCCTCGGACGACGCACAACCCGCCTTGGATGCCGATGCTGAAGATTTCGGCAGAAATTGGCGGACATCGGTCCTCATATTACGCTCGCATTGGCTGTGAGGAGAGGCAGCTGTGGGCGTGCCTTGGAGCTCTGGTTGCGTTTTGGGGCGCCCGTTCGTTATGAGTGGGGGTAACTCGCGGGGTTCCCTAGGGGATCGACAAGGGGTGGCGCATGCCAAACGGCAAGAAGGTCACTGTGACGATGCCGGCCTACAAAGCGGCGTGGACCGAAGTCCATGGCGGAGAAGAATGCGCGTTCCCAACCATTCACCTCTTGAGCTGAACTTACAGAAGTTGCAGCGGAGCACCCTAAACGCAGCCCGGCAGTTGCAGGCGCGCTGGCTGGAGATAGCCGCTTTCTTGGCGGTCCTCGCTCTCTGCACAAGCATACGCATTGCGAAGCTCGGGTCGATCCCGCGCATCATCACGGGTGACGAGACGGAGAACCTTCAGTCGGCCTACAAGATCATCGAGGGAACCGGGCAGGGCATCTTCGGCTTCGATTGGAAGCCGGCGCCGATCCTCGGTCTCTATCCTCTGGCGTGGTCAGTCCAGATCTTTGGCAATACCGTCTCAGACTTCAGGATGTACCCGGTGATCTTCAGCCTCCTAGCTATCATCCTGTTCTATCTGCTTGCCCGCGAAAGCATGGGGGCCATGGCTGCCTTGCTCGGCATGGCCTTGCTGGGCACAAACCTCTGGTTCCTGCACTTCTCGCGCACGGCGTGGGACAACATGAACGCTGCCATGTTCGCGGCCGCGGCATGTTGGGCCACGACCCGCGCGCTCAAGACACAGGGGCTCTTGTGGTGGTCTGCGGTGGGACTGTTCATCGCGGGGGGCTTATACGGCTACTTCAGCGCGCGCTTTATCGTCATCTCAGTCGCGCTGGTATGCGGCCTTGCCATCCTGCTAAAGCAAGCTCCGTGGCGTCGAACGCTGGTCGGCTTCGCGTTGTCCTGCGCCTTAGCCGCGCTGCTCTTCGCACCCATGGCGAAGCATATCATCGCCGACTGGGACCGCTTCAATGTGCGGACGAACAACGTGTCGGTATTTCACGTGAATGGCTCCTACCAGGGCGATTCCAACTCCTGGGCCATCGTCTGGCACAACCTGCAGCGAAATTATCGCGGGCTGGTGCTGCAGGACGGCGCGCAGATGCAACAAGGCCTCTGGGGCCGATACAACCCAGAACGAGGCGCCCCGCTCGACTTTGTATCAGCACACCTGTTTTGGGGCGGGCTAATCGTGGGAGCGTTCATGTGGCGCCGCACATATGCCTGGTGGCCATTCTTCATCCCGCTGTTCGCCGCCGAGGTATTCTCCACCGGTACGCCTGATCTGGCGCGCGGTATCGTGTTCGCGCCGTTCTACTTCCTCTTCATCGCGCTTCTATTCGATTGGCTTTTGCATCTACCCCGGCAGCAGCTCATGCGAGGGGTCTGGCTTGGCTGCCTCGCCATCCTTGTGACACTCGTAGCTGTCTTCAACGTGAAGGACTACTTCCACTGGCAGACCAATGAATCGACACAGGCTTTGAGGCTCCCAGGCGTCGACCGCTGCGAGTTCAGTGCCTGGGAGTCGCTTGCGAGGACGGCAGCGAAGCGGGGTGTGCTCGTAAAACCCGAAGCTTTCGACTTGGAGCGGAAGGCGCTCGATTGCTCACCCGTGGTGGATGCGAACCAATGACGCTCCGAACAACAGCGGTAGCGAGCGTGATCCTCGCGAATGCCTTGTACGACGCCGGGCCGGCGTATATTGAGGAGCGGCGGACGCTGTGCTGCGCACGGGTACCGAAAACAGTCGGGCGCTGAAGTTCACCAGCCAGTGCCAGTGGCCGCACCGCGGCGGTGGCATCTGCAAGTTCAAGGCATGCCATCCCTGTATTAGCGAAGCCGGAGAACAGCCGGCTATTGAACCGCGTACAGGCGCCATTCGTCAGGCACGCCCTTTAGGCTGTGTGCCCCCCGATCGGTAAAGCGGAGTTGTGAGCCGGCCACCAGGTCCTTGACAGTGCTGGAGACCAGTACCTCGTCGGGGGCGGCCGTGGCCGCCACGCGGGCTGCAATATGTACTGCGATCCCGGCCACATCGTCGCCGAGCGACTCACACTCGCCCGTGTGCAGGCCGGTGCGGACCTGAAGCCCCAGCGGGCGCACTCTTTCGCGAATCGAACAGGCGCATCGTATGGCACGCGCCGGTCCGTCGAAGGTGGCAAGGAGGCCGTCGCCTGTGGTGTTCACTTCACGCCCACGGAAGGTGGTAAGCTCCTTGCGCACGGCTGCGTAGTAGTTGCCGAGCAGCTCGCGCCACTGGCGGTCGCCCAACTCAGCGGCCCGTTCGGTGGAGCCCACGATATCGGTGAACATCACCGTGGCGAGCAACCGGTCGAACTCCGGACGCTGCCGTGTACCGGTGATGAACTCTTCGATTTCGTCAAGAAGATGATCGATAACATCCTCATCGAGCGCTTGGAGTAGATGGTCCTCGCCGGGGAGCTCGACGTACTTGGCTCCTGGAATGTTCTGGGCGAGGTAGCGCCCGGCTTCGACCGGCACGAGCGTGTCCCGCTCGCGATGGAAGATCAGGGTCGGCACCTGGATCGAAGGTAGAATGTGGCGGACGTCGATCTCGTAGTTGGCTCGAAACAGCGCCACGATCGCGCCCGGACTGGCTGCCGCTCGCTCGAGGTGAGCCGCCCAGCGGACGAAGGCTTCGTCCTTGACCCGGCTCGGCGCATTGAGAGCGACGAGGATGCCCTCGCCCCAGTGGTCTTCCAGCCCACCAAGGAATAGCTGGAATTGTGATTCGGGTACGAACGCCCGCATTGTTGCGAAGGCGCCGTACAGCACGAGGGCTGAGGTTCGCTCGGGATAGGTGGCAGCGAACATCAGCGACATCGCGCCGCCTTCCGACCAGCCGCAGATGGTCGCGCGCTCGGAACCGGCCGCATCCATCACGGCCAGCACGTCGCCCGTCCGCTCCTCGAGGGTCAGCTCGGCGACTCGATCGGAGAGCCCCTGTCCGCGCTTGTCGAAGACGATGACCCGGGAGAATGACCCGAGCCTTCTCAGCAGATACTCGTTCGGCGGGAACTCCCAGTAGAGTTCCACGTGCGAGGTCGTTCCTGGGATCAGCACGATATCGCGCGGGCCGTCGCCAAAGATTCGGTAGGCGATGTGAACGTCCCCGCTCTTGGCGTATTTGGTTTCGGCTTCCATCGCGTCCCTCAGTCTCCTCTATAGCGCAGCCTGACTGGCACAACTCTACGTGCTGCGAAAGCCGCGCAGCAAGCCCAGAACCCGAGCCTTCACCATGGACACACGCCGCGGCGAGCAGGCCGGAGGGGGTCACCCTCGTGGGAACGAAGCCCTTCGGCACTAGGGTGCTCTATTAAGGAGCGGCGGACGCCAGGAGGGGGTTCGGCGTCACCTGGAAGATCTCCGTGTCGCCGTACTGGTAGACCTTGTGCACCATGCCGCCCAGGCCCGACTGGATGTTCTTCAGCCCCTGGCCGGGGTAGTAGACCTGTTCCAGCTTGCCGAGGATAACGTAGCGCACGTCGTACTTCTTCAGGATATCCTGGGCCTCCTTAACGCTGGACGTTTGGTAGAAGTTAGCGACGTCGGCCTCGCGCGGGTCTAGGAGCAGCTCTTTGAACTTCTCGCGCTGCTGCTGCTGGTGCCACGGCCAGCCGAGGACGTCCGGCAGGCCGGTGTTGATGCTGTAGCGGCTGCCCCAGTGGTAGAGCGGCGTTATCGCCTCGATGATCGTGGGCGTGCCCGGCACGTTGTTGCGCATCCACTGGATGCCTGCGTAGTCGTCACCTAGGTTGATCGTGGTGTTGAGCTCGCCGAACTGGCCGCCCTGCATGTAAGCCAGCCCGTTGTCGGTACGCAAGCGGACGGCGCCCGGGTTGTCGAAGCGGTCCAGCACCCGCTGATGCGTGGCGATCAGCGGGTAGACCAGCGCGGCGATGACGAAGCCGCTCGCGCAAACGGCGAAGGCACCCGCGGTGAGCTGGGCCGGCCGGAGCCGCCAGACCGGCACGCTAAGCGAGATACGCGGGCGTACGATGTCGAGGAGGTACCAGGCCCCAAACGAACCCACGACGGCGAACAGCACCCACGCATGCAGATAGAACTTGAATACCGTGTTCATGCGCTGGATATCGAAGTCCAGCGTAAGGAGCTCAACGCCGGCGCTCAGGAAGAGCGCCATGCCGAGCATCGCGAAGATGTACAGCTTGATCGAGCCGTCGCTGCGTGGCCGGGCGCGGCCGCCACTCCAAGCGAGCATGGCCAGCAGCGCCATCGCGAAGAGGACAAACGCGACGACCGGCGTTGTATGGTGCGCGCCCTCGACGTCGGTGGTCGAGATCGGAGGCGAGCCGGGCAAGGGCGCGAGCGCGCCGCCGACGACGTCGCGGACGAAGCCGTTTGAACTGAGGTCGTGGATGTAGAACGGCATCGGCAGCTTGTCGAAGATGCCGCCAATCGTCCCCGAGATGACTATTCCAGCCAGGAACAGCGCGGCGAAGGTCAGCCCCAGGTTACGCAGGAAGCCGAGCCCGCCGCTGCGCCGAATGCCCCGGTAGGCGAGGAAGCCCGTGAAGCTACCGATCAGGAACAGAAACACGCCGAAGTGAGCCAGGTACTGGTGGAACGGCGTTGTTTCGCGGTCAGCCAGCTGGTGGAAGCCGGTCGCGGGGAGCTCGTAGTGGGCCTGGAACGGCCAGAACAGGATCAGCGTGAGCGCTATCAGCACGCCGGACTTGATCGCCGCCTGCCGCAACGTCACGAAGTCCAGCCGGCCCGTGGCCGCGCGCTCCGCGATAGAGACCGCCGAGACGGCAACGAGCAAGAACGTCGGATAGTCCCACGAGTTGATCCAGCGCAACGCCCCCACGATCAGAGCGAGCAAGACAACCATGGCCCAGGATGCCCAGCGTTTGTACTGGTCGCTCTCGCGCACCAGACGGGTCGCGTTCAGCACGAGCGCGGCGCCGACCGCCAGCGACGTGATGGCGAACGGGATCGCCATCAGGTGGGCGTGCATATCCGCGAAAAGGAACGTGAAGTAGGGGAACTCCGTGATGCTGATTGTCGGCGGCATCATCCGGCTCGATCCCCAGTACCAGTCCGTCCCCAGCGTGAGATGCTTGCCGTCGATCAGCATCGCCTTCACGCCGCCGAAGAAGCCGACGAAGCCGCTGATCACCGGTACCCCGCAATCCTCGCCGGGCTGACAGCCCGGTGCGTCGACATGCCATGGCGAGATTGCCGAGAGGTTGTTGACAAACTGCTGCATGCCGCCCAGGTTGCCCACGAGCATCACGAGCACGACCGCGCCGATGCCCGCGTAGATGGGACCTCGCGAGCCGATACGGCTGCGGTCCGGCCGCCAGCGAAGCGAGCGGCGCGTCGCTTCGGCCAGGTTGAAGCCGAGGGAGTAGCACGCTGCCACGCCCAGCGAGAAGAAGAGCGGCACGGCCAGGTTGTACGACACCTCCGGCAGGATGCCGGTGAACTTGGTGATCATCGCGGCCAGGAACTGGCCGAAGTAGTAGTAGTTCATGTACCCGCCTGAGAACCACGGGTCGGGCGGGGGCAGGTGGACGGCCTTCGTCATCGCGATGAAGTAGGCGAAGTCCATCGGCTTCTCGCCGCCACGGGCCGGGTGCCAGAGATCGGGATTGTTCAGCCGGATGATGTAGAAGAGGAGGAACGCACCTAAAAAGAGCGACTCCCAGAGCACGATCTCGCGCCAACGCGTGCGG
>CAYZLC010000093.1:0-6969 GCA_964479365.1 uncultured Dehalococcoidia bacterium | reverse complement strand
TCTAAGGGAGCGTCGCTCGTGTGGGCGCAGAGCTAGTACCGGGGACCAGCCTACGAATCTCCGTATCGGTGGCATAGTAAAGAGTACCGTCCGGACTCACGGCCAGATCGCCCCTGCAGCCATTGGCGACAAGGTCGTCTGCGGACACTTGGTTGAGCTCTGGACCACTCAGGACGACTCTCCTGACCGCACCCTTGCTCGACGGATCCGCGCGTCTGGTCTCGCAGACGAAGAGAGCATCGCCGAGCGATGGATACCTGGAACCGGGCGCGAACACAAGTCCTGAAGCCTCAACGAACGAAAGAAAATCGCCGGGCTGCATGTTCGGCCTGGCGAAATAATGGATGCCGGGCCTCTGCCCGCCCGCGCTGCAGTCGGAAAAAGGGAAACCGCCTACCGGCCAGCTGTAGTCGCCGCCCTCCTCGATGAGGTTCAACTCCTCGCAACTGACGGTCGTGTTATCGGTGCCGTACATAGCTCCGCTCTCAGGCTCGAAGGCGAAGGGGAACGGCTCGCGGAACCCGTAGGCAAAAATACGCTGGTCCGCTGCCGGGTCACCGGAGAACGGGTTGTCGGGCGCAGCGGAACCGTCGGCGGCGTTGATACGCAACAACTTGCCGATTGGTTCGGAGAGGCTCCGTACTCTCTGGGAGTCGGTGTTGAATAAGTCATAATCGCCTACGCTGAGATAAAGGAACCCGTCCCCGCCGAAGTGGGCCCGGCCGTTCGCGTTGATTCCATTGTGGGCCGGATCGGTCGCTGGAAAGTCCTCAGAGATGACCGCCTGCTCCGCGGCGAGACCGTTGTCGTCCCTGAACCGGACTACCACCGGCCTCGCGGTTGGCCCCACTCCGGTGGCCGGATCTGCATTGGTGAGAGGTTGTGTGTAGAAGGCATAGATGAAATGGTTCGTCGCGAAGTTCGGGTCCACAGCCAGACCGGTGAGGCCCCAGTCCGGCGCCGCCGCCGTGGCCACCTGGAGCTGGGCGAACGGCTCTGCTTGGGGCTGCCCGTCCGCCTGGACGACGCGTATGATTCCTGTGTACTGCTCGCCGTAGAAGAGCCTTCCATCAGGCGCGAAAGCCATCGGAGAAGCGCGGTCTGCCCTCGTTACGACCTCAGACTTGAGGCCGAAGGGCAGTTCATCGCCGTTTGCACAGGCAGAAATCGCGATGATCAGAGCGAGCATCAGCGCCGGCGGTGCAAGCATGTTCCTGCGGTTCATCACGTGAACTATAACGCTGTTCGTGCGAGCCGGTTAGCTAGGAACGATCGCGGTCATTCGGCGCCCATTAAGGCCAAGTGAGGTTAGCAGGAGTCACGCGAAGTTAACCTGCTGCAGATGCCGGCGTTCAACAAGCTGGGTTGAGTCGGGCCTCCTCCAGGTCATCTATCGGCCAAATTGCCCACAGGAACGGGCTGGCTTAGACTGGGAGAGGGGTCAAACAGGCTCAAACTTCGAAAGCATCCCTAACGCTCTCTACGCTGGCAAATGGCTGAAGCAGAAGCAGAAGCGGCGCGCCTTCAAGAGGAGCAAGCCGCTAGGGTAGACTATTCCCTAAGTTTCTCGTTCAGGGTCCACGCTATGCCGGTCGTCCTTGCAGCGGGTCTGGCTGTACGCTTGCTCCTGGCCACGTTCCCGGGTTTCGGCATTGATGTTGGCACGTTTCAAGCGTGGAGCTTCCAACTGGCGGATAGGGGTCCGTGGAACTTCTATGACACCGACTCTTTCACTGACTATTCGCCGGGATACTTGTATCTTTTGTGGGCGATCGGCGAATTGCACCAGATCTTCCACTTCAGTAACGGCCAATACGAATATATCCTGAAGGTCCCTTCGATAGTGGCCGATCTCGCCTCCGCCTATCTGCTTTATCGCCTGCTCGAAGGTCAGAAGGAAGGCGTCCGCGTGGGAGCCTCGCTCGCTTATCTGCTCTTTCCACCGACGCTGTTTATCGGCCCCATCTGGGGCCAGGTGGATAGCATGCTTGCGTTCTTCCTGCTACTGAGCGTCTACTTCATCGGAAGAGATCGTCCCGTGCCAGGCGCGATCGCCTTCGTAGTCGCCTTCCTCGTGAAACCACAGGCTATCGCAGCGCTGCCGTTCTTGGCGTTCTGGATTCTCAAGCGTAATCCTCCCCGCTGGGTGCCTCCTGCGCCTGGAGGTCTGATTCTGGCCGGGCTCGTCCTTTTTGGCCTCGGGATAGTTATCTCATTATGGCGTTATCTTCAGGACGACAGAGGAAGTGCCCTAACGTTGGCACTATGCATGATTGCAGTGGGCGCGATCCTTCTGGCGCTCGGCAACCTGCTGCTGCCCCGAGAGCCTGAGGCCGGCAAGCGCAAGCCCTCGCCTTCACGCTCCCAGCAACTCCTGCCGGCGCCGCCGGAGGCGTGGTATGTGGCGTTCATGGTCCCGGCGCTGATCTTGCTGCTGGCCATCCTCCCCTTCTTTGCGCCAAAGCCCTGGGAATTCCTGGACCAGTTGGAGTTCTCCGCCAGCTACTACAAGTACGCCAGCTTTCACGCGTACAACTTCTGGTCCACGTTTGCCTATCTGGAAGCCGACAACATCGAGTACCTGGGACTCTCGTACCAGATCTGGGGCTATCTACTCTTCGCCCTGTCGACCGCGTTCGTGCTCTACTCTTTCAGACAGGCAGAGGGTATGGGCGCGCTGGCCCTCGGCACCGCCCTCTGCATCTTCGTCTTCTACCTGTTCGTTACGCGCATGCACGAGCGGTACCTGTTCCCTGCATTCCTACCGCTCCTGGCGGCGTGCGTTATCTACAACAACCGCTGGTTGTGGGGGGTTTTCCTGGGACTGGGGCTCATCCATTCCCTGAACCTGTACCACGCCTACGCGGAGTTCAATGATAATTACGTGCGAGTTGATTGGATGTACGACTGGCTCCAGGACCCGAGCGCGTTTGGACTGGGGTTGACGACCGTTGAGTTCCTCTCCGTGGCGATGGTGGCGATGCTCCCGCCCATCCTGGCCTTGGCCTATGCTTTCGGCGAGCGGCCGAGAAGTTCTGAGGTCACGTGAAGACACCCGACGGCGTCCGATCCAGGGCCGAATCACCCGCTATAGCGCTCCCGCAGGTCAACGTGAACGTTTACCAGCTGGCACTCGTGACCGTTCTCGTGGCGGCTTTCCTGACGCGCTTCATCAGGTTGGGGACACCGCCTGAGTTCTATTTCGATGAGACCTACTTTCCCCGGACCGCCCAGGAGATATACAGAGGTGATCCCCGGGCGTGGGAATTCTACGGACACGAGAACACCCATCCACCACTATCGAAGCTCTTCATGGCGGGTGGCATGGCGGTCTTCGAGGTGGGCGACAGTATTTTTCCCGCCCTCGTACCGGGCAGCGGAGGCGTCGATAACCCATACGCCTGGCGTTTCTTCGGCGCGCTCGCCGGCGTGGGCGCCGTCCTGTTTATGTATCTCCTCGCGCGAAAGCTGTTCAACAGCGAGATCGCCGGCTTGGCCGGCGCTTTCTTGCTGACGTTCGAGGGGCTTGCCTTTGCGCAGTCTCGGATCGCCACTCCTGACACCTACGTGCTCTGCTTCATGCTTGGCTCACTCTATTTCCTCGTCTCTGAACGCTTCCTGTTCTCGGGCGTCTTCTTTGGGGCTGCGGTCGCCAGCAAGTGGATCGCGGCGCTGGCCGGCATCCCGATAGTGCTGTTCCTGGGCTGGCTGTTGATCACACGCCTGAGGGAAGCGCGTCCAGCGGGCGAGATCAAGTGGTTCGAGATCGTCCTTCCCACCGGCCTCGGCGTTCTCTATGCCGGGATAACCCTGTTCATCTACAAGTACCTGGGCACGCATCCTGACACAACCTTCAGCATCACGCAGGGGATCGTGGAGATCGGCGCCGTAATACTAATAATCGGCGGCGCTCTCTCCGCACTGGCCGGCCTCTTGGGACTGATAGCGGAACGTTCGGCTACCGGCTCAGTCGTACTGTCGCCGCGGGGCAAACTCTGCCTGGAGGTCGCGCTCGTTTTTGGAGTCTTCTTCATCCTGGTCCCGGGCTTCGTATACTTCATGACGTACTGGCCGTTCTTGTTGAACCCCCCGAGCACGCAGGCGATGGGTGAGGCGGACTGGCATGGCCTGGGTCAGGTGATCCGCCAGAACCGGCTGGCCTTCGATTTCCACTCGAGCCTCGACCAGCCGCACCCCTATGCGTCCACCTGGGATGAGTGGCCCATCACAGCGCGACCTGTCTTCCTTTACTCCACTAGCGGCAACGCCAAAATCTATTCGTTGGGCAACCCCGTTATCTTCTGGACTGGGTTGGCGGCGTTGGCGTTCGCGCTCTGGCAGGCGCTGGCGTTTGTCCGTGCCCGGATCAGCGCCAGCGGTATGCTATCGGTACAGGGACGCCTTCCGCGGCACAGGGCTGCGCTTCTCTTCGTCGTGTTGGGCTACCTTGCGCTCTGGTTGCCAATGGCGCCGACCTCGCGCGTGCTCTTCATCTATCATTACCTGCCGGCGCTGGCTTTCGCGATACTGGCGCTCGCATACGCGGTCCACTGGCTCTGGCATCAACCTGAAGAGTGGGGGAGATACGCCGCGATCACTTACCTGGCAATCGTGGCCCTGACATTCGCCTTTCTCTACCCGCACCTGGCGGCGGTTCCCGTGCCCGGATGGCTTGATGAGCTGTACTACCCGTTTGACGGCAACCACCGGCTACACAATCCGCTGTTTGATTGGCAGTAGATGAGGCGCATTCTTTGCCACGAGTGTGGCGCCCAAAACGCGCAGACGACGAAGTTCTGCATCGAATGCGGCACTCCCGTAGCCGCCAGGACACCCGCGGCCTCACCCGCGGCGCGATCGCCCGTGGCGAGGTCTCCGGCGCCTTCCCTCTGGACCTTCTTGATGGAGGAGCAGACCGGCAGGGAGGCCGCCGTGCGGACTGCGGTGATCGCCGCGCTCATCTTCACGATCACGTTCGCGGGCTACTTCTTCTCGACACGGCTTCACCCTGAAGACGGCCCCAGCCTCCGCTGGCTGGATCCACCGCCCAGGTGCTGCATGTTCTACGCCGACCTCGCGAACGCGCTGAACCACGGTACGCTCGATCTCACCGAAGTCGGCATCGCGCCGAACCATCCTGACTTGTTCACCGACGTCGACGGGGAGGTCTTCCTGCCGTACCAACCGATGCCGGGCGTCCTGCTGATGCCGGCGGTGGCGATTTGGGGCGCCGGCTACACCCAGTTGACCTTCAGCCTGATGCTCGGGGCCGTCAATGTCGTGCTCTTTTGGTACATCCTACGCCTTCTGAACGTGAGCCGGGAGACGAAGCTGCTAATCGTCCCGTTCTTCGCCTTCGGAACGTCTCACTTCTATGCTGCGACTACAGGGTCCCTCTGGTTCTACAACCATGTGACGGCGGTCTTCTTCCTGCTGCTGGCGATCACCTTCCTCTTACGGCGTGATTCGCCGATATTTCCAGCGCTGTGTCTCGGCGCAGCCGCCCTCAGCCGCCAACCGACTGTACTGGCCATACCAGCGTTCATGTACTTCATGATCGAGCAGCGGAACCCAGGCGTCTTCGCTCAGATCGATCTCTTTGCGACCGTGCGGAACGTTCCCGCGGAGATCCGCGACGGGCTCCAGAACCTGTTCCGCGATCGTAGAACCCTGGCCGCGCTGGGAACATTCGTCCTTGTATTGGTCCCGTTCGGCATCATCTCGCTCTGGTACAACGATGTGCGCTTCGGGAGTTTGTTCGATACGGGACTCGACGAGATATACGACAAGTACGCCGGATACGGGTACACCCCGTACCTCGCGCTGTTCCCGCAAGACCGCTTCGGAGAATTCGATATCCGGAACGTTCCGATCCACCTCTACACAATCTTCCTCCAGCCACCAACGTTTACAGACGACGGCTCGTTGTTCCGGCCTTCAGAATTCGGGATGAGTGTCCTCCTAACATCATCGCCCCTTGTCTTCGCCGCGTTCGTGCGCCGAAGTGGCGCCGTCAAACGCGCGTGCTACATCGCGTTGCTGCTCGTGCCGATACCTACGCTGATGTATTACAGCGCAGGCTGGGTGCAGTTCGGTTATCGGTATCTGCTGGACTATCTGCCTTTCTTGATGATCCTCACCGCGTTCGGGTTTGATGACCATCAGTCGCCCGCGGCGTTTCGCATAAAGGTCGCGCTCGTCGTGCTCTCGATCGCCATCGGCTTCTGGGGGCGGTACTGGGGCACGAGACTGGTCTGGTAATACTGCTAGTATTGGAATGTGTAAACTCCGCTCGGGCCTTTGGCTCGTGCGTCTGAGATGCCGTAACGGTGCGCAACGCAGACCTGTCTTGTAATGTGAATATGTTTATCGACCGCGTGGAGGCGGAATGGAAGAATTTGTATACGACGTCCTGAATAACGACAACTGGTGGTGGGAGGTCGGACGCCGCTCTCTCGTGAGAAACCTTCTGCACCGCTACGGTGGCAACGGGCTCAATGGCCGGAACGGCAAACGGCCAAGGATTCTCGAGATCGGTTGCGGCGCCGGCGCGATGCTAGAGGACCTGGAGCACTACGGCTCACCCGTCGGTATGGACATTGCCGAGGCGGCGCCCCAGTACTGGCGTAAGAGGCGCCTTGACTCCGTAAGCCTGGCCGACGCGACCGCGCTTCCGTTCCGAGAGGAGCAGTTCGACATCGTCATCGCCATCGATGTGCTGGAGCATGTTGATGACGACGCCACCGCCGTTGCCGAGATGCGCCGAGTTTGCCGCCCCGGCGGCAAGTTGATAGCGACAGTGCCAGCGTTCAAGTTCTTGTGGAGCCGGCGCGACGTCCAGTGCCATCACGTGCGCCGCTACACGCTGGAAGAGTTCCGTGGCAAGCTGGTTCACGGCGGGTTCCGGGTGATCAAGTCCACGTATATCAACATGCCTTTGTTCTTCCCGCTGCTGATGATGGTGAAGGC
>CAYZLC010000092.1:0-7134 GCA_964479365.1 uncultured Dehalococcoidia bacterium | reverse complement strand
CGCGGCCAGCCGCTCCCGGTCGTCCGCGCGCCGGAAGAACTGGGACCACCAGTTCTTTTTCGTGTTCACGCCGAGGCGGGATTGTACGCGCTTCCAGACTTCGGCCCTGTGCGCCTCCGCGATCGATACCGCTTGCTCGGCAAGTTGCCTGCGCAGGCGCGCGATCTGACGCAGCTCATCGACCTCCATCTCCTGCAGATCACGGGAGGCCGCGGCTCCGTCCGCTTCCGTGGCAGCCTCCGTGGCATCGAATGGCCTTACTGTGCGCGGCGTCCGCCGGCGGTCAAGCCGCTGGAGCACGCGCTGCCAGACCTCGCCCTCGTACTGGATGCCCTTGTGCATCAGGGACTGCGCGGACTCGGCGCGGGCGCTGGCGATGCGCAGCAGCGCATTGAGTTCTTCTCGGTCTAGTTCAGGGGGCGGTGGCTCCGTGGGGCGCTGACGATCCTGGTTGAGCAGATCGTCGATGGCGCGGGCCAGCCAGTCGGCCCGCTCCTCTTCGTTCATGCGCGGTCGCCCGCGGTCTGGAGGCGCTCGCGGAGCTTTCTCAAAGCGCGGAAGACAGTCACGCGCACGTTTACTTCGCTGGTGCTGAGGACGTTGGCGATCTCGCGGTTCGTGAGCTCCGCGTCGAACTTGAGTGCAATGATCTCTTGTTCGCGCTTAGGCAACTGGCGTACGAGTTGGGACAGCGAGGCGAGGCGCTCCTTGTGCAGGACGGTCTCTTCTGGACCACGAGGCTGGGAGTGCAGTTCGGTCTCCCACGCGGCCTCCTGAGCCGCCTTGGCCGCAGGCTTCGTCTTGCGCCAGTGTGAGGAGACTTCATTGCGCGCGATGGTAAACAGCCACGACCCGAACGATTCCGGGGACCGCAGCGATTGCATCTTGATGAACGCCTTCTCGAACACGTCAGAAACGATGTCGAGGGAGACTTCCTTGTCCTGCACCCGGCCGTACACGTAAGCGAAGACCTTTGGGAAGTACTGGTGGTACAGATCAGTGAACTCAGCCGGCTTGGCGCTGACCTGGGCGGGAGGCTGGTCTGTGGGAGCCTGGGCCTGCGGCTTGGCCGTTGCAATGGAAGGCTTCTGATTCACCGCGTCGGCTATCGCGATACGCATTGTCGCCATCGTTTCATCCTCGTCATCTACCGCGTCCAGGACGCGGGCTACGAAGGGGTTCTGTGATTTTGCGATCTTCGGGATGAACAATAGACGCCTCTTTGTCCGGCCTGTTACATGTTTCGATATTAAAAATTCGCTCTGCCGTTTCCCGACGTGCACTACGATGCATGCTGGTTCGTCGCGGTGAGTGAAGTGAGGCTCATTTCCTTCTAAGGGTCAGTATCGCATCGGGCCCGCGCGAATACGGTAAACGGGACAGATATACGGGTAAATACGCAGTGAATTCGTGATGGGCCGCGCTCGCTCGCGCTAGGCGCTGGAGCGCCGGTAGGCCTCGTCCAGCAACTCGACGACGTGTACAACGCGGCCATTCATACGGCGTAGGCGCAGGCCGGCCTCCAGCTGCGCCATGCAGCCGGGGTTCGCGGTGGCGATCACTTCCGCGCCCATGCCCCTGATGTCGCGCATCTTTTCGTCGAGGAGGCGTAGCGACATCTCGCCCTGGGTCAACCCGTAAACGCCCGCGCTGCCGCAGCAGCGGTCGGCGTGCGGCATCTCCACCAAGCGGACGCCGGGAATCGAGTTGATGATCTGCCTGGGCGCTGCGGATATTCGCTGCGCGTGCGCGAGATGGCACGAATCCTGGTAGGTCACCTCCGACTCGAGAGCGCTGGTCGGAGGCTCAAAGGGTAATTCCACGAGAAACTCGCTGACGTCCTTCACCAGTCGAGCCAGCGCGTGCGCCTTCTCCGCGTACTCGGAGTCGCCCGCCAAGAGCTCCCCGTACTCTTTCATAGCGGACCCGCAGCCGGCTGAATTGACGATCACGGCGTCGAACTCCTCGGGCAGGAAGGCGTTGATGTTGCGGCGCGCCAGCGTCATCGCCGTTGGCAGGTCGCCGTTGTGTCCGTGAAGCGCGCCGCAGCAGACCTGGGCCAGCGGCGCGACGACCTCGCAGCCGTTTCGGGTGAGCACTCGCGCGGTCGCGGTGTGGACACGGCCGTACGCCAGCGGCATGATGCACCCGGTGAGCATAGCGACGCGATATTTAACCGCACCCTGCGGTCGTCCGACGATGCCACGCTTGGTGAATTCGGGTCCGGTCACGGTGGGCGCAAAAGCCACACGCTCCCGTAACACCGGCACGCGCTCGGCCAGCGCGCGGAGGCCCGACGCACGGTACATTCGCAGCGCTGACGCAAGAACGGCGAGCCGCCTCGGCCGAGCGATGACCTCGCGTAGGAAGAACGCTCGCAGCCGCCAGGAGAGGGGCGCCCGGTCGCTCGCGAGGATCTCCGCTCGTGCGCCTTCCATGATGCGGCCGTAGGGCGCCCCGGAGGGGCAGACTGCCTCGCAGTTCCGGCATTGGAGGCACATATCCATATGGCCGATCGCGTTAGCGGTCGGCTCGATGAGGCCCTCCGACATCGCTTTGATCAGGTACAGCCGTCCCCGGGGAGATTCCGTCTCGAGCCCGGTAGCGACGAACGTGGGGCAGTGCTGCAGGCAGAGGCCGCAGCGGACGCACTGCGCGAGGTCGGCCTCGGTTGGTGTGAAGGGTCCGGTAAACGGGGCTTGCTTACCCATCACAGTCTGCCCACGAAGCGTCCCGGGCTGAGGATACCGTTCGGGTCGAACTGGTGTTTGACTCGCCGCATCAGCTCGAACGCCGGCGGCGGATCGCCGAAGACATCGATGCGGCGCTTGAGGTCATCGGAGCACGTCATCACGAGCAGTGTACCGTCCAGACGCGTAACCAGTGCACGGAAACGGCCCAGCACCTCCTCGGGTTCAGCCAAGCCGAGCCAGACGGCGGTGATTCGCCCCAGAGCCGGGTCTATCGGATCGAAGAAGAGTCTCCGCGGGTCCGCCTCCAAAGCCTTCACCAGATCGGGCACCTTGGAGCGCGGCACCGTCGCCCGGACGTTGAGCGGGTCGCCGCGCCGCGCCCAGTCTGGCATTCCTTCGATTTTGGGCAACATGTCCGGGTCGAACGGCTTGACGCGGGCGGCAGCAGCCATTTCGTCGAGCTCTCGGCGAGACCGGGCAACTGCTGCTGGGGAGCCGGCTAGAGTGATATTGAGGATGTAGCCGCTGACCGGAACGAACCGGTCGCCGTCTGCCTGCTGCCGGCGGTCTATCGGTGCGGCCACCAGGCAGGTACCTCGGCGCTCAGCTTCGAAGACGAACTCGCAGGCATCGCGAAGCGACTCGAACTCCAGCGAGCGTTTTTCTCGCGCCAGCGGGGGCGGCAACGACTTGAATGTTGCCTCGACTATCATTCCGAGCGTCCCCATAGCGCCGATATGCAGCTTGCAGAGGTCGTAGCCGGCGACGTTCTTCACGACTCTGCCGCCCGCCCGCGAAATCCGCCCGTCCGGCGTCACCACTCTGAGACCAATGGTGAAATCTCGCGGGGCTCCGTGCGGAAGCCGCATGAACGAGTGGTTCATAGCCAGAAGCCCGCCGATCGTCATGTTGTCATCCGGGTTCGCGCGAATGAACGGCACCATCTGGCCGTGTTGTTCGAGGTGCGCGTTGAGCCGGCCGCCGCTGATGCCCGCCTGGCAAGTCACTGTCATGTCCGCAGGCTCGTACTCTACGATGCCGTCCAGCCGGCGGATGCTCAACGCGATATCGTAGGCGCGTGGGACGTTCCCAATCTGGATGAACCACCGTCCGCCTTGAGGGATGACCGCCAGGCCTCGCGCGTTCGCGTAGCGGAGCACCGCCGCCACGTCGTCGTAGCTGCCCGCGTCGACGACCACTTGTGGGTTCAGGCCGTCGACGGCAGAACTCTGGTCGGGTGGCGCGAAGGCATACTTGCCGCCCACGATGTCCTGAAGTTCGGCGACAAGAGCGGCATGGATAACCACGGTGGTCCGCCTTACACGTAGGCTTCGGGGCCAACCTTGGCGATCGCCGCCCTCATACGCGAGGAGACCTCGCCGCAGCCCTTCGAGGTTGGGAAGATCTTCCCGGGGTTGAAGCCGTCCGCTGCGCCAAAGGCGGCCTTTAGGCGTGCCATGACCTCAAGGTCGTCCTCGGAGAAGATCCAGGACATGTAGTTGCGCTTCTCATAGCCGACGCCGTGCTCGCCGGTGATGGAGCCGCCCGCGTCGACACAGAGGCGCATGATCTCCTCGCCGAGCTCGAGCACACGCTGCGTGGCGCCGGGGACGCGCTCGTCGAACATGACGTTCGGGTGCAGGTTGCCGTCGCCCGCGTGAAACACGTTCGCCACGGGAAAGCCGAAGCGATCACAAGCCTCGTAGACGCCGTCGAGCACCGAAGGGAGCAGTGTACGCGGGATGACGCCGTCGAGTATATAGTACGACGGAGCCATTCGCCCGAGCGCTCCGAGCGCGCCCTTGCGCCCCGCCCAAAGCCGGTCGCGGTCTTCCTGCGAGAGGCCGATGCGGACTTCGCGGGCACCTAGCTCGTCGCAGATGATGCGGACCGACTCCGCCTGCTCATTCGCATCCTCAGCCAGGCCTTCGACCTCGATTAGAAGCACAGCGCCGGCATCCGGAGGGTAACCAGCGTGCACGAACGGCTCGACGGCATCCATCGTGTTCTTGTCCATCATCTCGAGCGCCGCGGGAAGCATGCCGCTGCCGATGATCGCCGAGACGGCACGGGATGCCTCGGTGACTGATTCAAAGATCGCGAGGAGCGTGATCGTCGATTCGGGCTTGTGCAGGAGACGGACGATGACCTTAGTGACGATGGCCAGCGTGCCCTCCGACCCGACAACGACGCCGGTGAGGTCATAGCCGGGCATATCGGTGGTCCTTCCGCCTAGCCATACGATCGCGCCATCGGCGGTTACGATCTCGAGGCCGAGAACGTGGTTGGTGGTGGTGCCGTAGCGGAGGCAGTGAGGGCCTCCGGCGTTCTCGGCGACGTTGCCGCCGATGGTGCACGCCTTCTGGCTAGATGGGTCCGGGGCGTAGTACAGCCCATGGGGCGCTGCCGCCCGTGAGATATCGAGATTGATCACGCCGGGCTCGACAATTGCCAGGCGGTTCTGCGGATCGAACTCCAGTATGCGGTTCATGCGGGTGGTGACAATTACGACTCCGCCTTCGCAAGGGATGGCGCCGCCCGAGAGGCCGGTGCCGGCACCCCGGGCCGTTATCGGAACGCTGTGGCGGCGGGCTATCCGCACGGCCTTTGCCACGCCTTCCGCGCTGTCCGGAAGGACGACGGCGTCGGGTAGACCGCGGTCTATCGTCGCATCGTACTCGTAGACCAGAAGGTCTTCCGGCGCGTACAACACCCAGCGGCGGCCGATAGCGGCCTGAAGCTCGCGAACCAGACGAGATGTCACGCGATAAGTCTAGCAGCCCCACCACTGACCACAAGCACGTTGCAACGCTAATCAGGTCTGCCGCGTCATTCTAGCGAATGATCGAGTCAATGGGCGTATTCGCACGCTTTTGGTATCCTTGCGCACGATGCTGCGTTATCAGTAACAGCGCCAAGAATAGGGTGACCAGGAAAGCGAAGACGATTGTTTAAGCGATCATCGAGGATAAGCAGGCTCGTTTCAGGTCTCGGGCTGACATCCGCCGCGCTTGGGCTGGGTGTGATAATTGTCCTCACTCCGGGCGACGGATCGAGCTCGGGCTCGACGGTGACGGCCGCCACGCGAACTCCTCGCTCCGCCGATCACGTCAACGCCGGACCGGCATTCCGCGTGCGGGTCACCGGCCACGGCCAGTCCAGCACGCCGGCGCCGACGCCCGGAGCGACCGCCGCAGGCGACCCCTCTGCCGGCGGCGATCAGTCGGCGGGGCCGGTCCCCAGTTCCTCCGGCACGATTCCCGAGAACGTAAACGCGTCGCCGCAGTTCCTGGCGCTGCGCAATGCTCTGGAGCAGTCGATCATCGCCTACAATGCCCAGGTCGGCGGCATCGACGTCGCGATCGCGGTCACCGACTTGCAAAACGGCGAGCGCATATCCGTTGGGGGCAACGTACTGCACCGGACCGGCTGCGTCATCAATATGTTCGCGCTACTGGGTGCGGTGAGCGAATTCCAGGCCGGCAACGCGAGCCCGTCGGGCCTTGGATACAGCATCAAGAAGGGCATCGGTGGCAGCTATCCGCCGGAGGTCAAGAATTTCACGCAGTCGGTATTCGGCTCCTACTCGACCGGAACTTACCATGCGCGCAATCTGATGGCCTCGTGGGGGATGAGCGCCTCGTACTTCGATCACATACCTTACTACGGGGGCGAATACCCCGCGCCCAATATCCTCACAGCGTTGGAGACCAACGATATCCTCAGCAGGCTCTGGCACGGGCAACTGTTCGACGCCAAATGGACGTCGTATACGATCGGGGTCCTGCGCGACAGCTACGCGTACACCAACTACATCATCCCCGGCCGCCTACCATCTCAGGCCAAGGTTGGTCACAAGATCGGTTACTACGCCGATTGGGACGGCTGGGTCAATAACGACGCGGGCATAGTCAGCTTCACCGGGGCAGACGGAGCGCAGAAGGCGTACGTCATCACCTACCTGTCGCAGATGGCGGGAAGCGAGCGGATAGGGTACTCGTTTGGCGCGAAGTTGTCGCGGGACGTGTGGGACTGGATGGCCGCCAGATATGGTCTCCCGGCGCCGCCTCCACCGCCGGTGATACCCCTGCCGACGCCACAACCAACTCCCGAGCCGCCGCCGCCACCACCGCCGCCGCCCGCGACGCCTACTCCTTCACCCAACCCCACGCCCACGGCTTCGGCGGGCCCTACGCCAAGTCCGACGCCGCACCCGTAGTCCAGGAGCCGGTCGCCGAGTCCCTCGCTGGGCTATTCAACCGCCCAGCCCTTCACTCGCTCGACGGCGCGCTTCCAGCCACTGTACAGCTCCTCGCGTCGAGCGGCGGGCATCCGGGCGCTGAAGCGTCGGTCCACACGCCAATTGCGTGACACGTCGCCGGCGTCCTTCCAGAAGCCTACGCCGAGGCCGGCTAGGTAGGCTGCGCCGAGCGCGGTGGTT
>CAYZLC010000091.1:0-7153 GCA_964479365.1 uncultured Dehalococcoidia bacterium | reverse complement strand
CTGGAGTCTCGCCGGTGAATGCTTCCTCGGAAGGATAGCCGGCGACGGGGAAGCGCCCGTTATAGCGCGCACCGAGTTGTCCCGGTGAAGTAGCGTCGGTGCTCCGCTCATTGCTTCGATACCTCAGCATGAGCGGGAAGAAAGCTCGCTCAGAGCGGGCGGGAAGCAAAGTCGTCGCTAACCGGGGAATCAGGGTGGTACCGCGGAGAATGATGGCCCCTCCGTCCCTGGACGGAGGGGCTTCGGTTTAGGTGCGAGATGGATATATCGACGGGCGACGAACTGGAGATCTTGGGGCGGCTGGTGTTGGCGGGGCTGCTCGGCGGGCTGATCGGACTCGAGCGGGAGCTGCGCGGGTATCCTGCCGGCATTCGCACGCTGGCGCTCGTCGCGCTTGGGTCGTGTCTCTTCACGGATATTTCGCAGTTGCTGGGTGGGGACGACCGGGTGGCGGCGCAGATCGTGACCGGAATCGGGTTCCTCGGGGCAGGGGTGATCTTCCGCGAGGGCTACAGCGTAAAGGGGATTACAACGGCGGCGACGATCTGGGCAGCTGCCGCGATCGGTATGGCTGTCGGCGTCGATCTCTTTATTGTCGCCATTTTCGGCGCGGTGGCAGTATTCCTCATCCTTGAATCGCGCCCCTTCACGCGCCGGGTGGACAAACTGATCCGGCGCGGAGCCCGGAGCGTGAGCCCGGACGTGGAGGAGGCGCTTACAGCGAGCGACATGAACGAGAACGAGGAGTGAGGCGATGACTGAGACGAAGAAGGCAGGCACCATAGTTGATCGATACGACCCCAAGACCATCGAGAGCAAATGGCAGCAGAAGTGGGAGGCCGACGGCCTCTACCACACAGACCTCCGCGCGGAGCGCAAGCGGTTCTTCCTGACGATGCTCCCATATACCTCGGGCGATCTGCATGTCGGGCACTGGTACGCGATGGCGCCGTCAGATTCGGCGGCGCGATATCTCCGGATGCGAGGCTATGAGGTGTTCTTCCCGATTGGGTTTGACGCGTTCGGGCTTCCGGCGGAGAACGCGGCGATCAAGCAGGGCATCCACCCCCACAAATGGACGTACGACAACATCGACCGCATGCGCGGGCAGCTGAAGACGATGGGCGCGATGTTCGACTGGAATAGCGAGGCGCGGACTTGCGACCCGGAATACTACCGCTGGAACCAGTGGTTCTTCCTGAAGTTCTTCGAGAAAGGGCTGGCGTATCGCGCGATGGCGCCGACGAACTGGTGCCCGTCTTGTCAGACGGTGCTGGCGAACGAGCAGGTGCTGCCGAACGGCACCTGCGAGCGCTGCGGCACGCTGGTTACGCACCGCGACTTGGAGCAGTGGTTCCTGAAAACGACCGCGTACGCCGAAGAGCTTCTGGACTTCTCGCACATGGAGTGGCCGGACCAAGTGGCGACGATGCAGCGCAACTGGATCGGGCGCTCGGACGGCGTCGAGGTCAGGTTCGGGCTCGACGTTCCGGGCGTGGAGGAGACCGAGATACGCGTCTTCACGACGCGGCCGGACACGATCTTCGGCGTCACGTCCATGGTCCTGGCCCCCGAGCATCCCCTTGTGTCGCTCATCACGACGCCTGATCGAAAGGCCGAGATCAACGCCTATATCGAGCAGGCGCGACGGCAAACCGAGATCGAGCGCATGAGCACAGAGCGCGAGAAGACGGGCGTGTTCACCGGCGCCTACTGCCGGAACCTGCTGGCGGAGCAGGACGTGCCGATCTGGATCGCGGATTACGCGCTGGTCTGGTACGGCACGGGCGCCGTCATGGGCGTGCCGGCGCACGACCAGCGGGACTTCGAGTTCGCGCAGAAGCATGGGCTGCCGGTTCCGGTCGTGATCGCCCCGCCCGATTGGGAAGGCGAAGAGCTGGAGCAGGCCTACGTCGAGCCCGGGACGATGGTCAACTCCGGCCAGTTCGACGGGCTTTCGAGCGAGGAAGGTAAGGGGGCGATTGCCGAATATGTGGAGAAGAACGGCCTCGGGAAGGGGACGATCACCTATCGCCTGCGCGACTACCTGATTTCGCGCCAGCGCTACTGGGGGACACCGATCCCAATGGTGCATTGCCCGAAGGACGGCGTCGTGCCGGTGCCCGAGGAGCATCTACCGGTGCTGCTGCCCGAGGACGCCGAGTTCAAGCCGACGGGCGAATCGCCGCTGGCGCGCCACGAGCGGTTCGTGAACACGAAATGTCCGAAGTGCGGCGGTCCTGCGAAGCGCGAGACGGACACGATGGACACGTTCATGGACTCCAACTGGTACTTCATCCGCTACCTGAGTCCGCAGTACGACAAGGGGCCCGTCGACCCGGAGGTGGCGCGGCGCTGGCTGCCGGTGGACCAGTACACGGGAGGTGCGGAGCACGCCGTGATGCACCTCCTCTACGCTCGCTTCTTCTGGAAGGCAATCCGGGATATGGGCCTTGTCCATGGCGACGAACCGTTCCTTCGGCTGTTCAACCAGGGGCAGATCCTGGGCCCGGACGGTCAGCGAATGTCAAAGTCACGCGGGAACGTCGTCGCGCCGGACGAGCAGGTCGCGCGCTACGGCGCCGATGTCTTCCGCTGCTACCTGATGTTCATTGGTCCCTGGGACCAGGGCGGGCCGTTCGGCCTGGAGGGCATCTCAGGCGTGGAACGATGGCTGAACCGCGTCTGGAACCTGGTGCAGTCCGAGCCACAGTTCGGGACGCCCGACGAGGATGCGACGCGTGATCTGAGGCGGCTGATGCACAAGACGATCCGCCGGGTGACCGAGGACATCGAGCACTTCCGCTTCAATACGCTGATCGCCGCGCTGATGGAGATGACGAACGCACTCATGCACGTACGAGATGCCGGTCCCGTCGATCGTGAGACGTGGATCGAGGCGATCGAATCGTTGCTTCTGATGCTGGCGCCTCTCGCTCCACACATGGCAGAGGAGCTGTGGGAGCGCACAGGGCGCCCGTACAGCGTGCACATGCAGTCGTGGCCGCAGTGGGACGCAGAACTGGCGAAAGAAGAGGAGATCACACTCGTGGTACAGGTGAACGGCAAGGTGCGCGACCGCATCCAGGTCCCGGCCGATATCGACGAACCGCGAGCGAAGGAGCTGGCTCAGGCGAGCCCGCTGGTGGGGAAGCATGTGGCGGGGGCCGTCCAGCGTGTGATTTACGTACCGGGCAAGCTGGTGAATATCGTCGTCCGCTGAACCGTCCTCCGACGAATCCGGCGGCCGGGTACATGCGTTAGACTGGGTGGCAAGATGGAGGAGCGCACCGACACCTGGACCGAGGCGGACTCCCGCGACTTCCTGGACCTGGCAGAGATCGCCGTCCCAGCGCGCGAGGAACAGACGCAGGCACTGCTCGATCTGATCCCCGCGGAGCGCAGCGAAACGTTTACGGTGACCGATATCTGCGCCGGGGAGGGGCTTCTCTGCGAGCGCATCCTAAACGGCTTCCCGAACTCCCGGGTCGTGGCTCTGGACGGCTCCGAACTGATGCGCGCGAAGGCGGCCGCCCGCCTTGCCCCCTTCGGCGAGCGAGCGGCGGTGCGAGCGTTTGATCTGGACAGAGATGGTTGGATCGACGGTCTGCCGACGCCGCTCCGATGCGCCGTCTCCTCTATGGCCCTGCACCACCTTGAAGCCCAGCGAAAGCGCGATCTCTTCCTGCGCCTGGCGGAGCGTCTGGAGCCCGGTGGGGCGCTAATCATCGCGGACATCACCGCAACCTCGTCCGAGTTCGTGCGCCGTTCATTTGCTGAGCAGTGGGAAAAGCTGGCGCGGGAGCAGTCACAAGCCTCGACAGGTTCGCTCGACGGCTACAAACGAGCGGTTATGGAGGGCTGGCGGCCGACGTGGCTCACTGAGGTGGAGCTCGGCGAGATGCCATATCCCGTCTTTCAGCAGCTCAAGTGGTTGGAAGAGGCCGGACTGTCTACGGTGGACTGCTTCTGGATGCGGGCCGGGCACGCGGTCTACGGCGGGTACAAATAGCGGATGCCTTCGACGTCTGCCTCCCGAGTGATCGGCGCGCCGCGCGATCAAGTGTGGGCGGTGCTCTCCGATATCGCCAACGCCCGGCGCTGGAACCCAGCCTGGTCGAGGATCGAGTTCTCGTCGAAGCAGACGCACGGCCCGGAGACGCGGTTCCGCGCGCATACCGAGGACGGGAACGCCTTCGAGTTCGTCGTGAGCGCGTGGGCGGCGCCCGAGTACATCGAGTTCTCGCCAGTGCGGGAAGAGGCGGAGTCTTATGCGATCATGCTGGAGGCGCATCGTTTTCGCCTCGAGCCGGTCGGAGAGAGTGCGACACGAGCGGAGCTGACCGCCGAGGCATCGACGCAGGGGATCAAGGGCTGGCTAATGGGCCTCCTGTTCTGGCGAGGCTATCAGAAACAGGGCCTCAACGTCGCGCTCGAGGCGCTCGATTCCGTCTTTACGGCGGATGAGGCGGTTGAGCAAGACGAAGACGCGCCGCCGGCCGCTGAATAGGGAAAGAAATGTCGCGCTGGTTTGCGGTTGCCGCTTTCGCTATCGCCGGGGCCGTGTGGGCTGCTCCTGCCGAGGAGGCGCGCGGGGACGATCTCGTCCACATTAGCTCGCGCGTCGTGTACGACGTGCGCCCGGACCAGGGGCCTGTTCGCGTAGCCTGGGACGTGACATTCCAGAATAAGGACCCGGAAACATCGAGCAGAGGTAGCGGCGGGGCAGTGTTCTTCTATGAGAACATGAGCCTTCCTGTGTTGCGCGGAGCGTCCAGCGTCTCAGCCGTCTCCTCGACCGGCGCGCCGCTGACGGTGACGCTCAGCGAGCCCGGTCGTAGCCCGACCGTCGGCGCGTTAGTGTCGTTCGAGGAGCCGGTGTACTACGGTGAGTCCTACGTCTTTCGGCTCGCGTATGAGCTGGCAGGCGTGCGCGTGCAGTCGCTCCTCGTGACGCCTGTATACGCATACGTCCCGGTGATAGCGGGCGGCGATGAAGCCGTAGTCACCGTGAATACGCCCTCCGGTGATGGGTGGAGCGTAAGTGTTGAAGCTGGGGAATGCGCGCAGGACGGAGCGAACTTCACCTGCTCCGGAGCCGACGCTGCCTTCCTGGCGGCCCTCGTTGAGGTGAGCCGTCCGGACGCAATCGCGGAATCCCCATTCGAGGTGAAGCTAAAGGAGAGGACCGTCGGTGTGACCCTAAGCCACCTCCAGGGAGAGGATGTGGCGGCACAACATCTGAAGGAGTTGATAAGCGCGGGCCTGCCCGTAATCGAGGAGCTGTTCGGCTTTCCGTACCCGGTGTCTCCAACCATCAACGTCAGCCAGGGCGGCCAGCAGGCCGTCTTGGGATACGAGGGGATAACCTCATGCGGCACCGGCGGCGGATGCCGCGTCATCGTGTCTCCCGTCGCAGACGATGTGACGATCCTGCACGAGTTGACGCACCTGTGGTCGGGCATACACGGAAAGCGCTGGCTCTCGGAGGGGTTCGCGCAGCTGATCGCCGAGGCGGCAGCGGCCGCGCTGCCGCCGGGGCTGGTGCAGAACCAACCGCCGGAGCGGGAGCCTGCCGCCGTGGACCTGCGTCTGGACGAGTGGGGTGACGTCTCTTCGCTCATCGGCGCGGCGGAATCGGAGCTGGAGATAGAGAACGCCGGGTACGACCGCTCACTTCGCTTCCTTTACCTGCTGCGGTCCGAGGTTGGGAGTGATGTACTCAAGCGGGTCAACGCGGCTATTGCCGCTGACGGAAAACCAGCGGACAGCAAACGCTACCTTGATCTGGTGGAGGGGTTGAGCGGTCAGCGCGTTGACAGCCTGTTCGGCGAATGGGTGTTCTCGGCGTCAGACCGAGCGTTGCTGCCGGCGCGGCGGCAGGCGCGGGACCGGCTGGACAACCTGGCGCGAATAGCGGCGGAAGAGGGCTTGTCCGAGAAGATTCTGGACGCGATTCGACTCGACGTTGACGCGTGGCGGTTCGACACGGCGCTCGCAGCGTTGAGCGAGGCCGAGGACAAGCTCCTGGAGTACGGCGACCTGAACGTGGAACTGTCGCAGTTGGAGACGGCGACCAGGGCGGCTGGTTTATCTCTGCCCTCGACGATTGAGGAGGCGCTAAAGGAATGGGAGTTCGCCGGCGCGCGACTGATGATCGCGGAGGCGGATAAGGCGATCGAGGCGTACACGTTCGCACAAGAGCGAGTGGAGGCTCCGCGCGGCCTGTGGAAGCGGTTCGGGCTGATCGGATCGAACCCCGACGAAGACCTGCGGGGAGCCGCGGACGCCTTCGCCGCCGGCGACTTCCTGACATCCCTGGACCGCGCGAATGATGCGGTGGAGACGATGGCTAACGCCTCAGAAACGGTTTTGCGGCGCCTGCTCGTGCTGGGCCTGGTTCTGGGCGTGATCGCTGCGGGCGTGGGCGTTGCTGTGTGGCTGTCGCGGCGGCGGGAGGAGGAGTTCGCCGAATTCTAGCCCGGGCGCTCGGCTGCGCGGTGCTCCAGCGAATCGATGCCCTTGCGCACAGTGCCCAGGAAGCCGTCCAGCTCCTGCTCCAGACGCTTTAGCGTCTGCAACGCGTAGGCGTCAGCTTCCCGCATCTGGGCGCGGCTAGACTCCTGGGCGTCGTCGAGGCGGCCGCGCGCCTGCTCCTCGGCGCTCTTGACCATCTCCTGCGCGCGCGTCTGCGCCTCCGTCAGAACGACACGCGCGCGCGCTTCGGCCGCCTTCACGACCTCAGTCTCCGCCAGACGCCGCTCGATCTCGCCTTTCGCCTCCTCGAGGAGCTGCGCCGCCTCCACCTCGGCCAGGTGCAGCAGCTCTTCCTTGCGCTCGATCACCTCGCGAGAGTCGTAGACCTCGCGGGGGACGGCGACGCGCATGCGGTCGATGAGGTCCAGGAGGCGCTGGCGGTTGACGACGGCGCCGCCGCCGACGGGCAGCTTACGGGCCTCGGCGGCCATCTCTTCGAGGCGGTCAATCAGGTGCAGGATGTCCATATACGGCCGGTGTTGAGATTGGGGGCTGGAGACTGGATGCTGGGAGGGGCCAGCGGCTCTCCCAATCTTACACGCTAGGGCCGGAAGGGGCACTGGCCGACCGCCAGCGGGCCGGGGCCATCGAGGTCTGTGCTGAAGACCTTCAGTCC
>CAYZLC010000090.1:0-7208 GCA_964479365.1 uncultured Dehalococcoidia bacterium | reverse complement strand
GCCGACAGGCGCCAGAAAGAATCCCTACTTGAGGCCAAGGAAGAGGCCATCCGCATCCGTCAGCAGACGGAGTCTGAGCTACGGGAACGCCGCAAGGAGGTCCAACGCTCTGAGCAGCGGATAAACCAAAAAGAAGAGACCTTCGACCGTAAACTGGAGTCGCTTGAACAGCGGCAGCGTAACCTCCAGAACAAGGAACGCGATCTAGAAGAGGCGCGAAACTCCCTCGCCACGCTCGATGATGAGCGCAGGCAGGAACTCGAACGGCTGTCCAACCTGACGGCGGGCGAGGCCCGTGAAATGCTCCTCGCGCAGGTGGAACGGGAAATCCGCGACGACGCGAACCGGCGCTTGCGCGAAATCGAGCAGGAGGTCAAGGAAGAAGCGGACGATCGCGGCCGCAAGATCATCGCTGTCGCGATGCAGCGTCTGACCAGCGATTTCGTTTCTGAGACGACAGTCTCGGTTGTGCCCCTGCCTTCGGAGGACATGAAGGGCCGCATCATCGGCCGTGAGGGCCGCAACATCCGTTCTCTGGAGCATCTCACCGGGGTAGACGTCATCATTGACGACACGCCCGACGCGGTGACCCTGTCGGGGTTCGATCCCGTCCGCCGCGAGGTCGCCCGCATCGCCTTGACGAAGCTGCTCACAGACGGGCGCATTCACCCGGCCCGCATTGAGGAGATGGTGGAGAAGGCGCGCAAGGAAGTGGACGCCTCGATCAAGGAAGCGGGCGAGTCGGCGATGGTCGAGGCCGGAGCGCCCGGGCTTCATCCTGAGATCATCCGAACGCTGGGACGCTTGAAGTATCGCTACAGTTACGGGCAGAACCAGCTGAAGCACGCCGTCGAGACAGCCAATCTGGCCGCCATGATCGCACATGAGCTGGGAGCAAACGTCGATATCGCCCGGCGCGGGGGTCTGCTCCACGACCTCGGCAAAGCAATCGGCCACGAAGTGGAAGGTACGCACGCCATCCTGGGCGCGGAACTCGCGCGCAGGCACAGCGTTCAGCCGGGAGTGATCCACTGCATCGAGTCTCACCACGAAGAAGTGGAGCCCACCTCCGTCGAGGCGTTCATCACGATCGTAGCGGACGCCATCAGCGGCAGCCGGCCCGGCGCGCGCCGTGAATCGCTCGAAGGATATCTCAAGCGACTGGAAGCGCTGGAAGCAGTAGCCAACAGCTTCCCCGGGGTCGACAAATCTTTCGCTATCCAAGCAGGGCGGGAGATACGCATCATCGTCAAGCCGGAAGAGGTAGATGACCTCGGCGCGTCGCGGATGGCCAAGGAGATAAGTAAGCGCATCCAGGAAAGCCTAGACTACCCCGGTCAGGTCAAGGTCACGGTAATACGCGAACGCCGATCGATAGAATACGCAAAGTAGGCGAGCGGGCCCGCTGCGTGCAGGGAGGTAACGGCCTCTGAAGGTCCTCGTAATCGGCGACATTGTCGGCAAGCTGGGTCGGCGCACCGTCGCCGCGCTGCTGCCGGAGATACGCCGCGCTCGAAGCATCGATCTCATCATCGCGAACGTGGAGAACGCCGCGGGCGGCCGGGGCCTCACGCTACGGTCGTCGGACGAGCTGTTCAAGGCCGGCGTCGATGTCATGACGTCCGGCAACCACATCTGGGAGAAACGCGAGGTCTATCCCATCCTGGACAGCGACGCGCCGATAGTGCGGCCGCTGAACTACCCAGAAGGCACCCCAGGGCGCGGTGTGCACCGGCACAACGGCCTGGCCGTGATCAATCTGATGGGACGCACGTTCATGGGGGTACAGCTGGACTGTCCTTTCCGGGGGGTGGACCAAGCGTTGTCTGGGCTGGCTGACTACCGAATCATTATCGTGGATGTGCACGCGGAGGCCACCAGCGAAAAAATCGCGATGGGCTACTACCTCGACGGCCGGGTAAGCGCCGTTGTCGGCACGCACACCCATGTTCCTACCTCAGACACGCGGATCCTGCCGAACGGTACCGCGTACGTCACGGACCTCGGCATGGTCGGCGCGCTGCATTCCGTGCTCGGCATGGAGACCAAAGCCGTGCTCCAGCGCTTTCTTACGCAGTTGCCGAACCGCTTCGGTCCGGTGGAAAGCGGACCTGCTGTGTTCAACTCTGTACTCATTGATATTGAAGAAGACTCCGGCCGTGCCCGCTCGATCGAGCGTCTTGATCGCGAGGTGGCGTGATGGGGAGCCTGGCGGACCTCCACTCTCACAGCACTTTTTCGGACGGCCGCCTGACACCGGCGCAACTGGTTGACCTCGCGTATCGCAACGGCGTCCGCGTTTTCGCTCTCACCGATCACGACATCGTGGACGGCCTGCCGGCCGCGTTTGACGCCGCCGGCAGGTACACCGACTTCACGCTCATCCCGGGGATCGAGATGAGCACGGATGTCCCCGGCAATGAAGTACACATCCTGGGCCACTTCATCGACTGGCATGACCAAATGTTCCTGAGGAGATTGAAGCAGCTGCAGGAATCCAGGCTCGGCCGCGCGCGGCAGATGGTGGAGAAGCTGACCGGGCTTGGCAAACCCATCACCTGGGAGCGCGTCCAAACCTTCGCCGGCGAAGGCGCCGTCGGCCGGCCGCACATCGCGTTGGCGTTGGTTGAGGCAGGGCACGTCTCATCAGTCAACGAGGCGTTCGACCGCTACCTCAGCCGCAACGGGCCGGCGTATGTGGAGCGGGACCGCTTGGGCCCAGAAGAAGTAGTCCGTTTGCTTCTTGATGTCGGCGGCATGGCGACGCTCGCACATCCGCGAGAGCTGCTTGAATCCGGCAGCCTGGAGGTTCTCCTCTCGACCCTCAAAGGCGCCGGCCTTACCGGCATGGAGGCCTACTATCAGGATTATCTGCCGGAGGAGACTGAGACGCTGCGGAACTTAGCCTCCAAGTTTGCGCTGATACCGCTCGGGGGAAGCGACTACCACGGCCTCGGCGGCCCGCAGCAGAGAGAACCCGGCGATATTCCCCTTCCTATGGAGCCCGTTGAAGCACTATTGTCTTTAGCCCGTGCACGAGGTGCCATCGAGCGGGCCCGCATTGCACACACCCGGTGAACGCGCCGGTAGCGGGGCCAAGGCTGTGCGCCCGCCATCCTAAGATTGAGACGGGGCTCTCTTGTGGTCGCTGCGAAACGCCCATCTGCCCGAAGTGCATGGTGATGACGGATGTCGGTGGGCGCTGCCCCGACTGCGCTCCTCGCCGGCGGCTGCCTCAATTCGAAGTCGGCCCGCTGTTTTTGTTGCGCGGCGCGGCCGCAGCACTGGCCGCGGGCGCAGCGCTGGGGCTGGCGTGGGGGCTCCTGCTCCCCGGTGGTTACGGGTTTTTCGGGCTGTTCATTGGGGCCGGTGTTGGATACGGCATCGGTGAAACCGTAAGCCTGGCGACGAACCGCAAGTCCGGACCGGCTCTCCAGGTCACCGCCGCGCTTGGTGTGCTGCTGGCGTACATCATCCGCAACCTGTTGTCGGTGGAGACAGTGCTCCCGGCAGGCGATCTCTATGGGTACATAACAGTAGCCGTGGGGATGATCGTCGCCACAGGCCGCCTACGCTTCTAGCTAGTTACGCAGGAGTGCAGTGATGATCAGGCTGACGATGAGGAAGCCTGCCACGAGAACAATGCGCTTGACTTCCGCCCGAACGTAACTGTAATCGCGGGAGATATGCCTGGTGGCGGCTGACGTAGCGCGATTCGCCGCCTGTGGCGGTGCAGCCGACACCGCAGGCGCATCCGGTGGCTCGGCGCGCTCGATCGTGGAGACGGCCTCTTCCGTGGGCGTTGTGGCAACCCCTCCGTCCTCAGCCTGCGGCTCCACAAAGTACGGTGCTGGCCGCTTAGTTTTACGCCGGCGAGCGGCCGGCGGACGATATTTTCGTGGCAAATGTACTGCTCTCTGTCAGTTGTTCGATGTGCTGCCCATTATATCGAGAGCCGGCGCGGTGGCGCCACGACGGTTGACCGCCTGGAGAGGCGGCGAATAGAATTGGGAGTGTCCGGATAACTTCTCGGGCGCGCGCGGCCCCGTGGTGTAGCGGTTAACATGCCACCCTGTCACGGTGGAGATCGTGGGTTCGAATCCCATCGGGGTCGCCATTCGCTTCGTATCGAAGAGTGAGCACATTCCAGCCGTTTACAAACTGACAACAGCCACCTCGCAGGTATCGCGCCCTACCACGCCGCGATCTTAAGCGTTGACCCGTTGGGTCGTTCGTATCTATAACTTCGACGACGGTCTGACAGGGGATGAGGACGCCTTCACCATCTGCACGTATTGGCTCGCGGACAACTTGATAGCGCTCGGCGAGCTGGAGCGCGCCCGCTCGTTGTTCGAGAAACGCAAGGCCCATACCAACGACCTGGGGCTTCTCAGCGAGCAGATAAGACGGCGTCAGTGGGGAGATGCTTGGTAACTTCCCCTAGGCGTTCAGCCACATGGCCCTGATCAACACCGCCGTCATGCTTCACCGTGCTGAGCACAATGCGCCGAGCCCGAACGGGCCGGCTCTAGCCACCAACTGGGGGAGATCATCAGATGAAAGTCGGAGTGAAGATCGGCCATGCCGCCGAGCGCAGCGTCAAGCGCGTGGCAGAAGAGGCTGAACGGGTGGGATTCCACTCCATTTGGGCCAGCGAGCGAGTAGCCGTCCCGCTGGACAAGCCGCACCCGTACCAACCCATGCTCGACCCTTGGATCGCGCTGTCGTTCGTGGCTGCCGTGACGGACCGCGTGACGCTCGGCACAAGCGTGAGCCAGATTGCCCTCCGTTCTCCGGTTCTCATGGCGCGCGAATTGGCGACGCTTGACCGCCTTTGCGATGGGCGCCCTGATCGTGGGCGCGGGCGCCGGCTGGGTCGAGGAGGAGTTCACGTCCACCGGTGTCCCTTTCGAGACGCGCGGCGGTCGCCTAAACGAGTTCATCCGCCTGCTGCGCCACCTGTGGACGACTCCGGAGCAGCCGTGGCACGGCGAATTCTTCGACATCCCGGCGGTTGGCCTGATCAAACCGGCAACGCCGGGCGGCCCGCCGATATACGTAGGCGCCGCCGGGCCGGCCGGCCTCCGGCGGGCGGCCCGCCATGGAGACGGGTTCATATCCACGCCGCTCCCACTAGCCACGTTGGCCAAGCTGAAGCAGAGGCTGGATGAGATGCACTCGCAATTCGGCCGCGAGGGGCCGTTTCCGTTCCTGGCTCAGGTGGCGCCGCCATCGACCGTGGACGACGCGAAGGCGATGGTACAGGAGCACGCCGCTGCGGGCGTCGAGGGGCTCATCCTGACCTACGTCGGCGAACTCAGGGACGCGTTCCTCTCAGGAAGGGATGTCGTGGAAGCCCTCCTGGAGGCGTGACGGAAGTCGCGGCGAAGGGTTGTCTGCTACACTTGTCCCGCCAAACCGACATCAGCGATGCCCTCCAGCGATGCAACTGACTGAAGCCCAGCGAATGGTCCAGACGACCGCGCGGCGCTTCGCCGAGCGCGAGATCCGGCCTTACGTCCGAGAGCGAGCGAACGACGAGTGCTTTCCGGTTGACGTTATGCGGAAACTGGCGGCGGCCGGGCTGCTCGGCGGGCCGTTTCCGGAGGAGTACGGTGGCGGCGGCATCGATAACGTCTCGTACGTCCTCGTCTGCGAGGCGATCGGCGGTGCAAGCCCGTCTGTCTTCACCGCCGCGCTCACCGTCCAGCTTTCATTGGTCGGCATGGCAATCCACGCCTTCGGGACAGATGAGCAACGCCGCGGCTTTCTTCCTGAGCTGTTCGCGGCGCGCAAGGTGGGCGCCTTCGCTCTCTCGGAACCGAACGTCGGCTCCGACCCGGCAGCGATTGAGTTGACCGCGCGGCGCGACGGCGACGAATGGGTGCTTAGCGGCAGCAAGTTCTGGATATCGAACGGCTCCGTCGCGGACGTCATCGTCGTCTTCGCGCAGACCGATCCTGGGGCTCGGCATAAGGGAATGGCCGCCTTCCTCGTGGATGGCGATTCGCCGGGGCTAGAGCGCCGCGTAATTACCGAGAAGCTCGGCTTGCACGCCTCGAACACGGCTGCTCTGTTCTTCGATTCCGTGCGTGTGGGCGGTGACCGCCTGCTGGGCAAGGCCGGCGACGGCTTCAAGATCGCGCAGACCTCGCTCGAAAGCGGACGCACATCGACCGCGGCTTGCGCCGTCGGTATCACCCAGACGTGCCTCGACGCCTGCATCGCCTACGCCGGTCAGCGCAAGCAGTGGGGCAAGCCGATCGCAGCGCACCAGCTGATCCAGGAGATGGTCGCGGACATGGCGACAGACTGCGAGGCCGCGCGCCTGCTGACGCTGGAAGCGGCCCGCCTGCGAGACGCCGGCGAGCCTGCTACCAAGAACGTCGTGATGGCGAAGCATTTCGCCACGGAGGCCGCCGTGCGGGCGGCGCGCACTGCGATCGCGCTGCACGGAGGCGTAGGCTACCTGGGCGAGTATCCGATCGAATCCCTGTTGCGAGACGCTATCGGCCTCAGCCTGTACGAGGGCACCACGCAGATCCAGAAGCTGATCCTGGGACGCGAGCTGCTGGGTATCGCTGCATTCTGACAAAGCAACCGAGGCGCCTTGCGCCTCCTTTGTCCCCTCCCGTTGGGCCCCGCGGCGGGTACGAACGTTCCGCACGCAGTTGAGACACATTCTATTCGCGCAACGCCAGATGTCAACTCAAAAGCCCGTTGATAGAAAAACCATGCAGACGATGCTCCCCGCATCGTCTAGAATGGAAGTGAAGGAGTGCGAACAGTGGTTGCTGAAGACGTCGTCATTGAAGGGCTGCGCGAGGTCTACGACCCCGAGCTGCATTACAACATCTACGACCTCGGACTCGTGTACGACATCGGCGTTACGGACGGTGACGTCAAAATCGTCATGACGCTCACCACACCCGCCTGCCCCATCGGCCCAATGATCACGGCGCAGATCAACGAGAGTATCGGCCTGATCCCGGGCGTCAAGCACGTGGACGTCGAGTTCACCTTCGACCCGGCCTGGAATCCCGACAAGATGAGCGACGAGGCCAAGGCAGACCTGGGACTGGACTAGAGACGGACTCAGATGCCGGACACCAGCTCGAAGATCGCCGAACGCTATCCGGGCCGTCTCACGATCGAAATCACCTACTGCGTCGAGTGAGGATACCTGCCCCTGGCCGCCTGGATGGCGA
>CAYZLC010000089.1:0-7236 GCA_964479365.1 uncultured Dehalococcoidia bacterium | reverse complement strand
GGCCGTGACCGCAAGCTATTGGGGCTTGCTGAAACGACCGGATAAGCAAGAGTCAGCAAGCTGTAGCGGCCTCCCGCCGATCTTCCAGGCTTCGCTGGGCGGATCGCCCCCGGCGCTGCAGAGCGACGGCGACGTCGAAGCGCAGGAGCCGGTTCATTTGGTGCGCCGGGAACTCGTACATAGCGACTCGAGACGTCGATTCGCTAAGGCCCGAAGTTAGCGGTCGCCTGTGGCAGACTACCCGTTAGCCACTCGCTTTCGGTGGAGGCCAAGATCATGCAGGGTAAGGTTGACGTGTGCTTCGCAGCGTTCGGCCCTCCTGAGCAGGAGCACAGCAACACTCCCAGGCTCGAAGAGGGCGACGACGTAGTCGTTACGGCCGATATTCGCTTCTCCCGGCTCACGGCAGATCTTCGGCGGGAGATCAGCATCGCGTGCCAGGAGCATGGCTATAACTTCACACCTACGCCCGTCCCCTTGGCGTACGGCATCGTTCGCGAGAACGCACCCGAATCACATTTCGATCCGGACGCGGCGATCGCCCACGTGCTGACGCTTTCACGCATAGTGCATCCTTCGACGCTGGGTCAACAATTCTGCGCTACCCTGCGCTTCGGCGCGTCGGGCTCCCTGAGCCAAATCTCGGGCCATCAGCGCTACGTTGCGTACAAGCCGCCGAGCCAGCGAGCATGGCTCACCAAGACCGACTGTGAGGAGGTCGCACAGATTTACAACGCGTACATGGCTCTTCCGGTAGTGCTTGGGGACGCGGGCAGGCTTCCTGCCCGCCTTCACCGAGCCCTGTGGAACCTCTCCTACGCCGCGCGAGTCGAACCCTTTCACATTCGGTGGCTCATCATGGCCACAGCTCTCGAGGGTCTGATCGAAACGGGCGGCGGCGCTCGTCAGGAGTTCATTCAACGTGTCCCGGCGATCGGCGCAGAGGTGGGCGTCGGGATCACGCGTAAGGTGGCCGACGAAATCTATGGCCTGCGCTCGACCGTGGCCCACCGGGGCTGGATCCCTGAGAGAACGGACAAGGAACTCGAAGACGCGTACATGCCTGTGGATCGCGTCGTCGCGGGTGTCATAGGCAAGGCCATCTGCGACCCAGACTTCCGTGCGGCCTTCGAATCGAAGGAAAGCATCGCAAGGCGATGGCCGGTCGAGGCCACGACCACGCCGGAGGTCATGTAGGCGACGCGATCCATCTTCTGAGTTCTAGCGGCTGGCCTTGACTGGTGGCGGTTCCACGGGTGGCGGCTCGTCCCTCGGAGGCACTTGCGGCATCGGCGTGAGGGGCTCTGTGGGGACGCGCGGTGGTATAACGCGTGGCGGCATTTGCTTTTCTTCCCGTCGCGGGGAAGAGGGCTCTGTGGGCATGACGTGAGCTCCTTTCGAGTCGAGACAGAGGAACGTTGTACGAGCCCAGCCGATCTCGCGACCGGGCTTATGATGATTCCAGACGTAGGTGTACACCTGAACCACCTCAATGGACGCATCGATGATGAAGTCCGAGGAGAGCATCTCGCCCTCCCCTGGCTCCACCTCGGCGGCTCCGCGTTCCCAGGTCTTCTCTCGCTTCTCGAGTAGAGGCCAGGGCACCTCCTGCGCACACTCCGGCACGAGATCCTGGTCAGCGTGAAGCTGTGCAGCCAAGCTAGACACAAGAGGCTGCACTTGCTGAAGCCATGTCCGGAAGCGTTCCAGGCGAATAAGAGTCTGGCCTGAATTCGTTAGGGTGGCCTCGATATGAAGTAGGCGGCGGTTCGTGCCAACGAAGACCTGTTGCACGGTATGGGATACGGACGCGCGCGGATAGGGCTCTCGCTGCCGGATGAAGCGGCGGTAGGTCCAAATGGCGCCCACAACAAGAGCGAGCGACGTGATTGTCGCCTCCATCGTCTCGGCAATCGTCTTGGCAGTATTCCAGTCGACGGATGGCAGACTCCACACGGCTGACTCCCTTCCGCGGATTCTAGGTGAGGAGACTGCCAACCCGGGTCCGAGTAGCACGCCAGGTCCGCTCCTGCACCGGGAGCCTCCTAAGTGGCCGGATGTCGGCCCCGCGCGGAGGAGATCGGCTGCCATTGTGCCGTGGTCCCCGGCGGGTCGTCGCCAAGCTCGAACTGCTCTACTCCGTAGCTGCCGAGCAGGGCAGGATCCAGACGCACATGCGCAAACCTGTTGTGAAAGACGCGGAGGAACACGTCCGTAGGGCCGGTCATGACCAGGGCACCGATCGCACTGATCGACGTGTTGTGCTCCGGGCCCATCTTGCGCATCGGACCGTACCCCATCCCAGTCGCGTAGGGCGAGCCCGCGCCTATAGGCGGAACTGCGATGTACACCTGTTCGAGGCCGTACATGGCGACTCTGATGTTGTACGGGTCCACGTGGCTGGCCACACGACCGCGATCGAATACCACGAGGATGCTCGGGAGTGTTCCGAGAGTACGAGCCTTGACCTGTGGCGAGCAGTCGCTGATCTTCCGGCGGACTCGATCCCCAGGCGTGTGGCTCACTACGTTGCCGTAGCCGCGCTCTAAGGCGAGTCGCTCAGACTCCTGCTCCTCTTTGTTGGGCGTGATCTCCTTGACCTCCACGACGATGCGCTGCTCCCCGCACTGGAGTTCGTAGTCGGGTGTCGGCGCGGTGCTCTCGGCGACGCGAGCGCAGACGATGCCACGCGCCGCGCAGTAGTCTTCGAAGAGCTGCTCGGATATGGTCCTGCTCATAGGAGGAAGTCTTCCTAGGTATGCCTCCGCCGGGGATGCTCGCACACAGGGAGGGCAGCCGAGGTCCGCGAGCCTGGCCTCCGTTCGGACCCTCCGCCGGCCCTCCGGGGGGACGCTCCAGAGACCCGCCCCAGACCCGGCCCCTCGGTGGCGAGGGCCTCTTCGGGGCGCCTAGGCGGCCGCCCCCCGGCCCCGCCGCGCCCCCGGAGCGGCCCCCGGGGCTCCGAGGCGCCTGCCGGCGATTCCCAGGGCGCACGTCTCATACGCACGCCTACGCAGATCCGTGTTGACGAGAGCGCGGCCGTGGCGAACGATCTCCTTTGGCTCATGGCGAGCTTAGGAGGAATGACCAGCATGCCTACTCAAGAGACTGAGACGGCGAGAGGGCACATGCCACCGCCCCACGCCACGGACGGCACGGAGGCGACGAAGAGCCTCGGCGTTCGCCTGGTCGGGGATGGCGGCGAGCTGCTCTGGGTCCGGGCCTACAAGACGAGCTCGGGATGGCGCGTCGAGGCGATCCACCGCGTGGGGAAGGGCAAGAGCTCGCGGGGGGCAACGAGCGAGCACGAGAGCCTGGAGGCTGCGCGGGCCGCCGTAGACTAGCTGGCCGCCACGGCGGAGAAGGCCGGGTGGCGTCGCCGGACATCACGAGGCGGAGGGTTCTCGCGCAAGCCCGGCGCCTTCGAGGCGTGGCACCTGCCCCGGCCGACGAAGAAGCGGTAGCCCGACGCACCCCGACGCCCGGCCCCTCACAAACGGCCGGGCGTTCGTTTGTTGTGGCATTCTTGTAGAAGCGCTCAGATGGCAGTCTCGGAGCACGGCCGGTTGGTGCAAGGATGAAGATTCGAGTGCGCCTTTCTCCTCGCGAGAAGAGGCTTATGAGCCTCGCCGCGCGGTTGCCACCGCCCCCTTGGCATCCGGCCGGAGATCCGTTGTTGATGGCTCACGCGTTTCGGATGGCGGAGATGGACATCTCTCTTCGCAGCCGGGCGCGCGAGGCCATGGAAAGCCTCCCGGCTTTTGTTCTGACGCGGACGGCAGGTGGCTCCGGCCTCCGTATGGCCAACCTGCTGAGAACGTTCCTCATCGAATACGACTCGCGCCTGGTCAAGACCGGATTCTATTCCCTGCCGAGTTCATTCGGCGTAGTTGAAGCATTCCTAGAATGGTCTGAGCGCCTTTCGCTCTTTGATCTACGGCAAGAGCGCGACCACCTCTTGCGCGTCAGCGACTACTTCGATTGGTACACGGCAGGCGGAATCCCAGACACTCCCGGCGTTCTGCGTGACCTCCTTCCGGAGGGCGTCGTTCATTCGTATGACATGGTCGGACCCCTGGACGACTTCACTGTCAAGACGACAGAGTCCAGTCTGGCCATAGGAGGAGTCTCGCTAGTTCGGCATGGCGATGAGGTATCGCTGTTGGCAGCGCTAGGGGAGAACCCGCCCTATCCACCAGATGCAAGCTTCAAAGATTGGGTGCCGGTCAAGCCCCAGCGAGGACACGAAGGCGTCCGCCCAAATCCAGAACTAACCATCGCCGACCGATACATAGAGGGGATGCCAGGCCACGTGCGAGTGCTTGTGCTTGCTCGCTTCGATGTCCGTGCAGGTACGTACGATGAACAATCGGTGCACATCGACCATGGCCCCTCCTTCCTGATCTTCAGCACAGAACCGCGGCATTTGCCCGATGATCTTGGGCGCACTGAACGTGAGAAAATGCTGGCGTCACAAAGGGCGGGCCTCGCGCGCTATCGAGACGTGTTCTCAGCGATGTCGTCACTCATATACTTGCCTGCGCTGTTTGTCGCGGAGCCCACACTAGTAAGGGAAGCGGAGTTCTCCACGGCGCTAGTAGCTGAGAGCCCCAAGAAGGTCAAGGAGGTGGTGCGCTTGCTCGGTAAAGAGTCGGTGCCGCTCGTGCGCAGAGTCCTGTCGCTTCAGCGAAACGCTCCTCCGTCGAAGGACGAGCTTCAAGTAGCACCTCCGGACCTTGAGTTCGATGCCTCAGGCTACTGGAAGCCCCTGCCGAGCGGATCTTTCGGTGAAGACAAGGACGGCAAGAGAATCGTCGGCAGAACCTGGGTCAAGCGACTCGACTCCTGGCCCGAGCAACAACTCGACACGTTCCTGATGCGCAAGGAGGAGCCCCCGGCTACGGGCGCAGATCCCGGCTACATCTACGTCATGCGATCACCTGCCCACGAGCTCGACGTTTACAAGGTAGGGCTCACGAGGAGGAACGCCCAGGAGCGCGCTTCGGAACTGAGCGCGGCCACTGCCGTGCCCCTGCCGCTTGAGATCCTTGCCAAGTGGAGCGTTGGCGACTGCTCCACGTTCGAGAAGGAAGTGCATCGACAGCTTGCAAGCTTCAGGGTGAACGATAGGCGAGAGTTCTTTAGAGCTGAACTCGAGACCATCGTCGCAACGATTCAGCGGATCGCTGTAAGTCCCCCGGAGTAGGCCGCAACAGAATCCGGCATAGCCCAGCTCGGCCAGAGCCTCCGGGCTATGCCTCGGGACCGAGCTCCGCAACGCCCCCGCAACGCCGGCCACCCCCGCCTTCGTAAGTTGGCGCGCCCGGGGGACTCGGACCTCAACCGAGTTGAGGCTCAGTGCCTTCGACGATTGGACTCTGGCCGGCCGCCGCGGTTCTTGACCGGAGGGGTATAGCGGGCAAGACGCCTCATGAGTCGCAGCCACGATGACCGAAGGCGTCGTAACTTGCCGGTGTCCTTCCTGAGCTCCCTCAGGGCACCGGTGTTGAGTCCATGAATGCTACGTCCCAGCGCTGCCAGATGCCTCTTACGGCAGCGCCGGCAGCGCCCTGCTCGTGCGGCACGAGTCCAGACGACGAAACTCCTTCCGCAGTCGGGGCAGGTAGGCCGATAGGCGCAGACTAGCCTCCAGGAAACTCTAGCTCTAGCTGAACTTTAGCTGACCCGGTCAAAATTGGCCCCTCCCGATACAACCCGGTACAAGATGAACCCGCAGAATCCCTGGAAATGCGCAGTTTCCCCTAAGACAATGACACCGAGGCCGAGGTTGCAAAACCTCTATCCCCCGGTTCGACTCCGGGCGCCGCCTCCCGCTTCACGAAACGCACCTCCTCAAACCAGGATCGATTCGAAGAAGAGCAGGCCCATGCCAAAACCCAGGGCGACGAGTAGGACGAGGAGGATGAGGAGGGCTTCGCGGGGGAGGCGCTGTAGGGGAGCCACGAGGCCCACGAGCAACGCTTCGGAGCGGTAGACGCTTACGTTGCGGCTCACTATGTGCGGGGCTACCCAGAAGGCCAGGCCGCTGACGAGTAGAGCGAGATGGAGCCGGTCGGGAGAGCGTCTTTGGCGCCAGGCCAGGACGACCGCTGCGGTGACCATCAGGGTGACGAGGAGGGTCTGGGCATCGATGACCAGCTCGGGCTGGAACTCCCGCGACCAGATGTGGCGGGTGCGCCAGGCGAGGTTGGCTAGGGGCTCGTGGAGGCCGCTGCCGTAGTAGTCGCTCTGCATCCGGGAAAACGCGTTCCAGGCGACGCTCCGATGCTCGTAGGCGAGGGCGGCGACGAATCCGGCCGCGGTGAGGCCGGTGCCCTCGAGCAGGGCCAGGAGGCGCCGGCGCCCATCGAGGCCGGGATAGATGAGGGCGGCGAGGGCGAGACCCGGTAGGATCAGGAGGCCGGTGGAGTAGGTGAACGCGGTGAGGGCTCCGCACACTCCCGCGCCCAGGAATCGGCCGCGGGCGGCGAGGGCGAGGCCCGAGAGCATGAAGGTGGCGGTGAGCGACGTGGGGAAGACCGCGTGGTAGTAGACGAAGCCCGGAAAGAACGCCGCCACGAGCAGCAGAGGCGGTCTCTTGTCCGGCTCCGCCTCGGGCAGCAAGAAGTTCCAGGTGACGAGCAGGAGGGCGAGAGCGGCAGCGGCGCTCAGGAGCCGGCCGGCCCGGGGTGCCTGAAGTCCCAGGACACGCATGGCGCGGATGGCGACCGGGTAGCCGGGAAACCAGGCCACGTTTCCGTCCACGACATGGCCGTTCTCCTCGTGGATGAAGTAGCCTCGGGTGGCGATGCTCAGGTACCGCACCGAGTCCCAGCGGATGAAGGTGGCGGGTCGCCGCGGGTCCAGCCAGCAGACCGCGGCGGTGAGGCCCAGCACGGCTTCGACCAGCACGAAAGCGAGGATGGGGAAGCCGACCGCCCGGACGAAGCCGCGCACGGAGCGCACGCTACTCCCAGCGCCGCGATCACGTCAACGGAGGGTCCGTAGGGACAGGCTGTCGTTCGGGGAGGACGAGGGGAGCCGAGCCCAAGTAGTACCATCCTCAATGCTCGCAAGGTGTTCCGCTGAGGCGAGTCATGGCATCCTTCCTGCACCACGGGGGGGAGAAGCGGCCGCAGGGCGGAGGGCCGCGAAAGGAGCGATTCATCGTGCGAACGATTGGTCGGCTGGTGGCGGTCGTCCTGCTTGTCCTCGCGGTCTCCGCGGGAACGGCCC
>CAYZLC010000088.1:0-7480 GCA_964479365.1 uncultured Dehalococcoidia bacterium | reverse complement strand
TTTGCTGGACGAGCAGCGCCGCGTGGTCGATAAGGGCGGCTCGATGCGGCTGGGCAGCTATCCCTGCCGGCTGCGGCCCGGCACGCGGGCGCACGCCGCCTACGGCACGGACGAAGTGACCGAGCGCCACCGTCACCGCTACGAGTTCAACAACGAGTACCGCGAGGAGTTCGAGCGGGCGGGCCTGGTGCCCAGCGGCACGACGCCGGACGGCGCCCTCGTCGAGATCCTCGAACTGCGGGACCACCCGTGGATGGTGGGCTCGCAGTTCCACCCCGAGCTGCGCTCGCGCCCGACGCGTCCGCACCCGCTTTTCGACGGCTTCCTCAGGGCCGCCGTCGAGAGACAGCTCTCGCGCAACGGCAAAGCGCCCGTCGAACCGCGCGCGCGGCACGCCGCGGCAGGCCCATCGCGCACCTCGCGCGGCCGCTAGAACACCGCGGCGCTGAAGCCGGCCCCTTTCCGTCATCCTGACGAAGGAAGGACCTGTCTGTGAATTACTCAACTACTTGCAGCGGCGCCTCGTGACCGAGAACTGTCCAGCACGCCAGCCGAACAGCTGCGGCGCGAGATCCCTCATTGCCGGGTTCTGAGTCCGGATTAGCGAGAGCTTCCTCTCGCGCGTCCAGCCCTTGATCTGCTTCTCGCGTGCGATCGCCGCATATGCGCCATCGAAGACTTCGAAATAAACCAGTTTCACTAACCGGTACCTGTTCGTGAAAGCACCGAGTCTCGAACGATGCTCCAGAATCCGACGCTGCAGGTAGTTCGTGATACCCGTGTACAGCGTCCCAGACCGGTTCGTCATCATGTACACGAAATACGATCTCATCGAGGAGTCCCGTACCTCTGTCGCCTGCTGTCATCCTTCTCGGACAGGCCCTTCGTTCCTCAGGGTGACGGAATCGGGGATCGCTGTGAAGTCCCCATTGGCACTAACAGCGTCGAGTCGCCCACCCGTCCGTCATCCTGACGAAGGAAGGACCTGTCCCGGAGCGACGCTCCTACTGCGAAGCCCCCTCGGGACTCAGGATGCCTGTCCCCTCAGCGACCGGTCCCCCATCTCGCGCTCCACTGACCCCGCAGCCGATACTGCATACCATGGAAGACCTGCTCACCTTCGTCCACATCCTCGCTGCCTTCTGGTACGTCGCCGGCCTCACCGCCGTCCAGCTCTCCCTGGTCCGCGCGTGGCAGAGCGAGGATCTCGCGGTGCGCGCCGACTCGCTGGAGGAGGCGTCGCACTACCAGGGGCTGCTGCTCGTGCCGGGCGCGATCGCCTCCGTCGCCTCCGGCCTCTTCCTCTGGGCGCAGCTTGACTACGACCTCATCACGACGCCCTGGTTGCTGGCCCTCGAGGCCCTCTACATCCTGACGCTGCTCGTCTGCCTGCCTCTCGCGGGCATCGGCCTCCGCCGCGCGCGCCTCGCCGCGCTGCGGGCGCGCAAGGCCGGCCGCGCGACGCCCGAGCTCGAGCAGGCGATGGCCGACCCCGCTCCCCTCGTCTTCGGCGGCCTCGCGACGCTGCTCGTGCCGGTGATGGCGGCGCTCTCGGTGTTCCGGCCGTAGAGATGCGCGGACGGCAACGCCGCGCGCCTGTTGCGCGTCTGGAAGTCTTGGTGTATGTTGAGTGTGGCCCTCTGAGATGAAGAACTCGGGCCCACCCCCTCAGACTGTGTGACCCGAACTCACACACACATTTAACGCTGTTTTTGCACCCCAAATGGAGTTCCCTTGAACCTTACTGAACTCGAAACCAAGACCAAAGATGAGCTGATGGAGGTTGCCAAAGACCTCGAGATCAGCGGTGCCAACGGCCTGCGCAAGCAAGACCTCGTCTTTCGAATCATGCAGGCCAAGGCCGAACGCGAGGGCAACTACTTCGCCGGCGGCATCCTGGACACGGCGCAGGACGGCTACGGCTTCCTGCGCACGCAGGGCATGAGGCCGAGCCTGAGCGACGTCTACGTCTCGCAGACGCAGATCCGCCGCTTCGCCCTGCGCGTCGATGCGGTCAACGGCCTCGACCCGGAGACGGCCAAACGCCGGCCCTACTTCGAGCAGCTGACCCCCATCTTCCCGGACGAAATGGTCCACCTGGAGGAGGGGGTAAACAACCTCTCCACCCGCGTGATCGACCTCGTGGCGCCTGTCGGCAGGGGCCAGCGCGGGCTCATCGTCTCCCCGCCGAAAGCGGGCAAGACGATTCTGCTCAAGACGATCGCCACCGCCACGGCCCAGCGCTACGAAGACATCTACATCATGGTGGTCCTGATCGGCGAGCGGCCGGAAGAGGTCACCGACTGGCGGCGCTCCGTAGTGGACGCCGAAGTCGTCGCGGCCACGTTCGACGATCCGGTCGAAGAGCAGACGCGCGTCGCCGAGACGGCTCTCGAGCGCGCCAAGCGGCTCGTGGAGTGCGGCCGTCACGTGATGGTGCTGCTGGACGGCATCACGCGCCTCACCCGCGCCTACAACCTGGCGCTACCACCTTCGGGGCGCACACTCTCCGGCGGCATCGACCCGGTGGCGCTGCACCCGCCGAAGCGGTTGTTCGGGGCGGCTCGCAACGTGGAAGACGGCGGGAGCCTCACGATCATCGCGACCTGCCTGGTGGACACCGGCAGCCGCATGGACGAGGTGATCTTCGAGGAGTTCAAGGGGACAGGGAACTGGGAGCTGTGGCTCGACCGCCGGCTCTCCGAGAGGCGCGTCTACCCGGCCATTGACATCGCTCGCAGCGGCACGCGGCGGGACGACCTGTTGTTGGATGAGAAGACTTACCAGCGTGTTGTTCTGCTGCGCCGGATGACGGCGCTCGTCGGCCAGAACGCCCAGAACCCAGCAGAGTCAACGGAGTTGATCCTGGAGAGGCTGGGCCGGACGAACAGCAACGCAGAGTTCCTGGCGACGCTTAAAGACGCGGTCTAAAAAGCCGAAAAGTGTAACAATTTTCGGCCAATTTGGCGGACCGATATCCCGCGTTTCCCCCTTCCTGAGCCAACCTGTCCAGGCATTCTCGCACACCGGCGGGCGACTTACGCCCATTCCTGACACTGGCGTAGCTAAAAACTCACGATATCGCGTGATTTTGTGTATATCAACAGGAAGAAAATAAGAAGTCAATTTGTGAAAGCCTTGACAAGTGGGATATAATACGCCGCGATTAGCCGGAACCGAATACGGGCCCTCCCCGGACCAGACAGATGGGAGGTGGTGCGAAGGAGGGCTACCCATAGGAGGTAGGTTATTCGCCAACCGCAGACTCCACCCCGGCCGGCCAGAGTTTTCCCGGGGCGCGACAGGCGGTGGTCTCGCGCAGAACCCGCGGGGCAGTCGCTAACAGCATATAGACGCTACACGCTTCACGCACTCCTCCTCGCACTCCCGATCATCGCGGTCGTTTCGGCGATCGCAGACCGGGTGACTGAGTATCCAAGCCTGGTCTCAGGCGCGGGCCCTGAGGACATCGCCGAGTCAGCGGCAGCGTATCTCAGCCCGCCGGTAGTCCTCTCGACCACCACGAGCGTCATGGGGCGGCATCAGGCTGAGGCGCGCGCAACTGCTGCGCCTTCGGCGACCACGGCAGCGGCCCCAGAGCCGACTTCCGCTCCGGGAGATACGGCCGTGGCGCAGGCCCCGTATTCGACCTATACCATTCAGCCCGGCGACTCCGTATCTACTATCGCCGAGTCGTTCGGGCTCGACCCGAACTACATAATGTGGAACAACCCCGGGGTGAGGGAAGACCCGGACTATCTCCTCGTTGGGGCAGTTATCCTGATCCCCAGCGTCAACGGTTTGGTGTACACGGTAACGCTCGGCGATACGTTGAGCGACATCGCCGCCTACTATCAGATCGACGTGCAGACGATCACATCCTTCAGCCCCAATCAACTTTCGTCACCGGATGCCGTCATCGAGGGGATGGTGTTGGTGCTGCCCGGCGCCGTCCCGCCGCCACCGGCGCCTCCACCCGCGCCGGAACCGGAGCCAGTCATCGTCGACGACCCGGAGCCGGTGGAGGATTCTCCGCCCGTTTATGCGGCGGCGGAACCTGCGCCTCAGTCGGCCAGTAGCGGGTTCAGTTGGCCGTTCTACGGCAACATCAGTCAGTACTTCAGCGGCTACCACCGTGGTATCGACATCGACGGCTTCGGCGCCTACGGCGCTACGATCGTGGCCGCTGCCGATGGCGTCGTCGTCCTGGCCGCCTATCAAGACTGGGGATACGGTTATCATGTCATCATTGAGCACCCGGATGGTTCGCGCACGCTGTACGGGCACCTGTCTGACATCTGGGTTGGGCAGGGCCAGTACGTGTCGCAAGGTGAGGGCATCGGCGCGCTCGGAAGCACGGGCTATTCTACGGGCCCGCACCTTCACTTCGAGATCCACATCGGCGGTCCCGTAGACCCTCTCGCTTACCTGCCATAGAATAGCCCCGCATGGGCTTTCGTCTAATGCCGCTTTTTGCGGCTTTCTTGTCTCTGGCCCTGCTCGCCCCGATTTCGCAGGCACGCCAAGTGAGGGCCCAGGAGGCGCCGGTATATCTGGCGCTCGGCGACTCGCTCGCAGTCGGCGTGGGTGCCTCTAACCCGTCGACTCTGGGCTACGTCGCAAGGGCGTACGAGTCGCTGCGGACCAGCGAACGCTACGGACAGAGCGGCCTCGACGTGTTCAACCTCAGCGTGGCAGGCGCGACGAGCAGCGATCTAGCGGCTGACGGCGGACAGCTCGACCGTGCGATCGACGAGATCACGAGCCGGCGCGACAATGGAGCCCCCGGCGACGAGGTCGAGATCATCAGCCTGGACATCGGCGGGAACGATCTGCTCAGCCTTGTCGCCCCTGGTTCTCCGTGCCTGGAGTCGGCCTCCGTGGAGCCCTGTCGCGCCGCCTTCGGAGACGTGCTCAGCGCAATTCAGAACAACCTAACGGATGCGCTCGCCCGGCTGCGCGAGGCTGCACCGGAAGCAATCCTTGTTGTTGTCGATCTCTACAACCCGTACTCCGGCACGGGCGATCTGAGGGAGGCGATAGCGGAGCTGGGAGTCGGTCAGGCGAACGGAGTCATTTCAGCAGTAACTGCTGACCCCGATCTGCGCGTCAAGACGGCAGCAATCGCGCAGTTGTTCTCCGGGCGCGGCGGACAGTGGGTAGCACCGGACGGCATACACCCCAACGACAACGGCCACGCTGTCATCGCCGAAGCTGTTCTCGCCGCCATCGATAGCCGCGATGCCGCCATCCCGGACGACCTACTGTCGGCGTCGCCGGAAGCCACGGCCCCAGCTACGGACGCGAGCGTCGAGGAGGATACGAGCACCAACGGAGACGGCGTGGCGACAGGGCTGTTCGCAGGCGCGATCGCGGTGGCATTCCTGGCCGGGATCGCGGTCAGCGGCGCATACTTCGTTGCCAGAGGTCGGCGGTAGCCGAGCGTACTCAGGAGGCTGCGGGTGGCGGGTGGCGGGTGGGTCAGTCTACCGTTTGTAATCCAGGACCATGACCTGGGTTTCGTGCGGGATTGTGCTCTTCGATAACGATAGTTTGGGCTGCGGCTCTACGGCCGTGACCCCCATCTCCTTCAGGAAGCGGTCCGGTGGTTCCAGCTTGGCCTTGCTTGCCACTGTCTGGTAATGCATGGGGATTACTAGCCGGGCCTCCAGGAGGCTGACCACTTCCGCCGCCTTAGCGCCATCGATCGTGGTATTTCCGCCCACGGGTACAAGCAGGACGTCCGCACCCGTCATCTCTTCCGCCTGCTCTGCCGTGGGGGCGTGTCCGAGGTCTCCGAGGTGGCAGACGCGTATGTCCTCCATCTCGATGATGAAGGCGATACTCTCGCCGCGCTCGGTACCCAATTCAGCATCGTGATACGTGCCGATGCCGGTGATGAAAGCGCCGTGGATCTCATACTCGCCCGGACCATCAAGAACCACGGGCTTGCCGGCCACGGCTTTCAGGTAGCTGTGCTCGTCATGGCGGTGGCTGACCGTGACGATGTCCGCGGTTGGCTTGCCGATGGTGTAGCCGGTGGTAGGCGGACAGGGGTCGGTAATCACGGTAACCTCGCGCCCGCGTATGCGGAAGCAGGAGTGCCCAAGCCAGACGATTTCCATGCCTCAATAGCCCCCGGGTCGGGCAAATGAAGTGCGCAAAGCGGCGGGGAGCTAGGCCCGGCTAGACCTCGTCTTCTTCCTCTTCGTCGGAGCCGCTGCGGCGTCGCCAGAACATGAGAAGCGCCACTCCAGCGCCGACGAGCGCCAAGAGTGCCAGCAGCTTCCCCTTTCCGCCCCCCTTCTTCTCCTCGCCGTTGTCGTCGTCAGCCATTAGACAAGCTCCTTTGTGTGAGGGGACCGATGGGTTTCAAACTCAGGGTCGAAATTCGCGCTGAGTATAGCAACCGTGCACGAAGGGGTCAAGAAAGGAGCATTATGGCCCGAGGTAAGGAGGCAGAGCCCAGGCGCGCATCTACTCCACTATCACGTCCACCCGCTGCACCATGTTGTTGCCCATGCCCTGATATGTCCACAGCTGCTCGACGGGCTGCGCGCTGCCCTCGCTGTCGCGGGCGCGGACGCAGAGCGCGTATACGCCTGGTGTGGCCACCCATTCGTAAGACCAGCCCCTCCAGGCAAAGCGGCCGATCGGCTCGTCGAGCCGCGCTTCGGACCACGTCTCTCCCCCGTCGGTGCTCACTTCGACCGCGCGGACGCCCAACCGTCCCGCCCAGGCCCGGCCTGTCAGCGTCAGACTCCCGGCTTCGACTAAACGCACACGAGTGACGAAGTCCGGTATCCCGGGCGGTACCATGAGCGAGCGCATCTTCAGCAGCGAGACCGGCTCGCCCAGGTCGTCCTTGTCACGTGAATAGCGGTAGCTGCCGGTCATCTGGTAACCCTCGAACGGCCCACGAATCGCCTCGATACCTGCGAGCCATTTCACACTGGTCATACCGTACCAGCCGGGGACGACGAGCCGCAGCGGGAAGCCGTGCTGCGGCTCCAACGGCCGGCCGTTCATCTCGTAGACGAGGAGGACCTCGTCGCGCATCGCCTCGTCGACGGTGAGGCTGCGCTGGTAATACTGGACCTCGTCGCCCTGCACGCCGCGGTCGAGACCCGTGAACAGAATCTCGCCGGCCTCGTCGTGGACGCCCGCTTCACGCAGCAGCGCATTCAGTTGTGTGCCCGTCCATTCGGCTGTGCCAACGGCTTCAAGCAGCCACGGCTGGCTTACCGGGCGCGGGTCCAGGAGCGCGCGTCCGTTGCCGGCGCACTCCATAGTCACCGGCATAGTGACGGCGGGACGCTTTCGGATACTGTCCAGTGACAGGCTCGCGGGCTGTTCGACGAGGCCGCCGAGTTCCAGACGCCACTCCCCGGCCTCTACGTCGGGGATGTCGAAGTGGACGAGTAGATAGTGCATTCCCGTCGGGGTTAGCGGATAGCGCAACGCCTCCAGCGGCATGCCG
>CAYZLC010000087.1:0-7562 GCA_964479365.1 uncultured Dehalococcoidia bacterium | reverse complement strand
CCCCATCCCGCGCGCGGACTCCCGCATACCGAGCGTCAGGCCCGCCAGGAATCGCTCGGCCCGCGTGGCGTTCGGATCCGCCAGCGTCTCCTCGCCGGCCTTGAACAGGCGGTCCCGCCAGGTCGAGCCGGCCTCGGGGACGGCGGGGGACGTCGCTGACGCGTCGGGAGGTGGCGCTTCGGGTTCCAAGACGAGACTGGTTGGCGACGACACCTCAGGGTCCAGCACGAGCGCGCGTGGAGACTGCGGTTCCTCAGTGAGGGCCAACGCCTGCGGTGCTTCGGGTTCCAGGATCAAGGTGCGGGGCGGCATCAGTCGATCGCCTCCCACGTCTGTCCATTCGAGCGGTATCGCTTGCCCGTGGCCGGGTCCTTTGCGATGCGACCGGGGTACTGCGCGGCCGGGGGAATGCCTCCCGGGGTGGGCCGACCCGCTGGTGCCGGACCCCGGGGAGCTGGGGCACGTCCGGGACGTGCTGGAGCCGCCGCCCCCTCACGCGCCGTGTAGGGCTGGCCGAAGGCGGCGTACACCCGCCGGCGCGTCTCCTCGTTCGTCTCGGCATCGGCGAGGCGCTGGGCATGGGGCCAAGCGCGCTTCGTGATGCCTTCCTCGCTGTCCATCCCCATCTGGATCCGGGTGATGGGATCCAGGCCAGCCGTGGCCAGCCGTCGGGCGGTCTCCACGATGTCGAGACTCCGCTTCTCCGGCGTCAGCGACACGGGCTCCGTGGGCGGCTTCGGCTCCGGGCGATAGTCCGCCTTGGTCCGCTCTCTGACATCAATCTCCTCCTCGCGCATGTACGCACGCAGCTCCAGCGGGACGAACTTCCCCCCCTCCTCCGCGGCCGCCGCTTGGTTCGGAAGCTCCTGGTGCACCCGCTGCCATGCGTCCAGGGCGGTGAGCATCGGATCCTGCTGCCGGATTTCGTAGAATCGCCTGATCGCCTGGACGCCAGGCCCGTGGGCCTTCTCGGCCGTGTCCACGAGCGCCTTCGTTCTGGCGCGGATGGTTTCTGACCGGGACGTCATGCTCAAGCGGACGAGCGTGTCCATGTCCTCCGGAGTGTCCGCGTGATCCCGGACGCGGCGGAGGATCGGCTGCAACTCTCCGAAGCCCTCCTTCATGGCCTCCACTTCCTGCTCGTCCTTGATGAAGCGCAGGAACGGGCCGTGATCCGGCCACTTGCCCAACGGGATGCCGGCCTCGTACCATTTGGCCATCCCGCGCACCTGGCCTTTCCAGTCCGTGGCGTCGATGAATTCGTTCATCCCCTCGCGTAGCTCCTTCGCCGCCTTGGCCTTGTCCTCCTCGGCCTTGATCTGCTTGGCGTGGCCTTCGACGTCGAAGACGCCCCCTGCGCCGATCGGATGGATCCCAGCGAGGAGCCCTTGACTGACCGCCTCGGCGGCCCCGGGCTTCTGGAGAAGTTCCGCTGTCGTCCTCGGGGCCTGCGGGGTGGCCCCAGGCAGCGTCATGCTCAGGCCGGGCGCCTCGACGCCGGCCAAGATTCCCGGTGTCCCGGCGGGTGGCAGGGGCGTATCCACCCCAGGAGCCATCTCTGGCACGGGCATCGTGAAGGGCTGACTTGGAGCCGGCCCCGGCTGCGCGAGACCCGCGAGGGTTTGGAGGGTCGTCGGCAATGACGCCCGCGCCCCCTGTCGGGCCTGCTGCTCTTGAATCGCCATCTGGAGCCGGGCCATCTCCAGATTCGTGAGCAGATCCCGCCGCTCGCGATCGCGGGCCCGCTCGTAGGCATCAAGCCCGCTCTCGAGGGCCAGGGGAATCCCCTTGGACAGCCCGAGGGTCAGGGCGGAGGGATACCGAATCGTCGTGGCCATGAGTCGAGTCTCCTTTGGTGACCAGCTACCAGAGGCCAATCGCCTGCCAGGCTCTTGCGCATTCACTGAGACGATCAGCGTCCGGATGGCCCGGAGCCGAGAAGGCCAAAATCCTGGCCGCTTGGACTACTGCCTCCCCGTTTGCGCGGCCGTCCTCGGTGAGGAGCGACAACACGCCAACGTCTGTCTCTACGTCCGCTGGCGCGGGCCCGTATCGGAGGACGCGCTCGGCTACCCCTTTGGCCCACGCAACCTGCCGGGGGTCCCGGGACGAGGCGAGGGCCAGCTCGTAGCGGTCGAAATCAGAATGAGCGGCCCAATCCATCATCACGCCCCCGGCTCAGCTCGACTGCGCTGCGGGGCGTCGGCCGGACTTCACCAGCTCCTCGAGATCCCGCCGAAGAAAGCGGAGGCTCCCCAAGACCTTGACCGAGGGAATCCGTCGACGCGACGCGAGGGAATACATCGAGGCGGGGGAGAGCCGCAGGAACGCGGCGGCTTCGGAGGGAGTCAGGATATCAGGCTGCTGAGCCACGGCGAACCTCCTGTCGTAGGAGCCCCGACCGGGCTCAACAAAAAGAGCCCGGCTCATGCGAGACGGGCTCTGTTGTTGCTGGCCTCTGCGCCGCTCAGGGTCGCGGCGACCTATTCGATTGCCGCAACCTCTAACACAGCCCCACGAATCCTGTCAAGAAGGTTTTTCCATCATGGAGATGGAGACGGAGCATGCGCTCCTCCCGCAGGAGCCCCGCCGGGAACTGCATCGGCGAGTGGCTCAGGACAGATCGTCGTGAGTACCGAGATTCTGCAGGGCGAGGTTGATTTCGCCTTCCGCCTTCGCGGCCGAGCCCAGCAAGGCTATGCCGCAAAGACAGACCGCGACGCCGAGCAACTGCCCCCAGCGCCACCCCCAGGAGGCAAGATAGCCCCAGACGCCGAGGCCTCCGAATAGCACTATGAGGCCAACAAACTGAAGAATTCGTGCGCGAGAACGGTAGCGCAGAAGAATGAGGGTACGCCGGATGTATCCCTGTGGCGTCTCATCTTTCTCCGGCCATTGCAGATCGGAGAGTTCTGTTTGCGTCAAGAACCATCGCCGCGGCCGCACTCCATGGCTCCACTAGCTGTCCGACACGAACGGGAGGGCGGGGGAGCGTCGAAACGCCGAACAAGATCTACAGCTTCGCGCCATCACAACTTCGGCCTCACCGGATACGGCGTTTTTTCCGGATACAGGGGAGGCGTGGTTGGCGTGACCCCAACCGGCAGGCACTGCGTTTTTGCCGGGAGCGCCTCCAAGGCCTCGGCCATTTCTCTCCGCTTAGGATCTTCGATGGTCTCCACGGGGGGCCCACCGCGCAGGGCCCGTTCGATCATCTCCGGCAATAGTCTGCACCTTTCCAGCGAGTCATGCTCCTCGATCGGCTCCCACCGGGCGCGTTCATCTGACCACATCCAAGTCACCCAAGCGGCCAGCAACAACATCGCCATGACCCTCATGGCATTTCTCCCTTCGCCAACATCTTGCCCCGCTCCAGAGGATGCCTTCTCGCATCGGTCTGCTCACCCCCCGTGACTTTCGCATCTCCATCGTCCCCCGGAAACAGCAAGGCCCCGGGCGCACGGCAGCCAGCCTCACCCAGGGCCTCGCCTACCGGAAGATGGGGGCCTTCCGGATCGTATTCAGTTGGTGGCTGCCGTGCTCTTCGGTTCTTTTGTAGCAAAGGCGATCCGGTTCGTCAAACTCTACTTCACCGTCCACCGCGTCGGCCAGGAGGTTCAGGGCACCTCACGGGATCCCCGCCAGCAGTTGCGCCCGGGCGCTCTCCTTCTTCGTGACGCCAAGCGCGGCGAGGGTGGGGATGTCAGATAAACTCGGTCCCCCCTGGGCACCGACTTTTCCGCGCCCAGGTCCAGGCGGAGGACTCGCCCGCTCCGTCTGTGCCAGGATCTCCCCCATCCGGCGCTCGGCTTCCAGGGCGTAGCTGCGCGCGTGGTGGACGGGACGTCTCCACGTCACACGCGACGGAGCTGGCCGCGGCGGTTCTCCGACCAGTACCGTGCTGGTGGGATGCAGCCCTCGGCGATCAACCGCTCGACCTCTGAGTGCCTGAATCGCACCACGTCCAGACCCGCCGGGCGGATCACCTCGATCCGCTGTTGGGCCACCAAGCGTTGAACCGTCCTGGTGCTGATCCCGAGGGCTTTCGCCACATCTCTCACGGTCATCAGGTCCGCCATGATGTCCGCCTCCTCTCCCACCTGCACGCCGAGCCGGAGCCCCCGAAGAGCCCCGGCCCGGCTGACCTACTCGTGCCACCGCTCTGACCATCACGCCGGCGGTCCGGGGTCCCTCCCGCTGCATAAGCAGGTCCAGGATGTCAGGCGCCCGCGCGCGGAGCGTTCACCAGGGGCGCCTGTCCCGTGGTCTTCTGCTCCGGCGCGGGCTGGCCCTCAAAAATCTTCACCAGCGTTTTCATCCGAATATGCTCCACGCTCCGTCCCTGATGGGCCAGCTCTCGAGCGGACCGCCGGATGCGGTCAAGCACGCCGGGCGGGTTGCGCCAGTGGGCGGCCCATTCCACAAGCTGCCGGTAGTTCCGCTCTTCGAGCACGCGCTTCTCCATCATCGCCTCCTCACGCCGCCTGCGCTGACGGCTGATCCTTGACCCCGACGTGAATCCGTGCCGGAAGCTCCCCGGGGTCGCAGTCGCCGGCCTCAATCCGGGCAGCGATGTCCTCCACGACATCCCCGAGCAGTTCCAGGGCTTCCAGCCCCAAGGGGTTTTCCTTGCCCGCGGCGATCGCGACAGACAGAATCTGGGCGACGCCCCGGAGTGTCCCGGTCATGATGGGGGACTGGAAGAGATAGCCCCAATTGTCTTGCCCGTACTGCTCGCCCAGGGCGGCCAGGATGGGCGCGAGATCCGCGCCGGACATCTCCAGCGGCCCCCGCGATCCTTCCCAGGTCAGGCTGATCCGATCCAGCGTCAGGGCTTCTGGCGTGGTCGGCCGTGTGGTAGGATGTTTCTCGCTCATGGCTCTCTCCCTCACGCGGCCTGGGTCGGCGACGTCCACGGCTCCGCCCCGGGGCCAGCGCCGACGAGCTGCTTGGCCTGATCGCAGACCATCCGCAGCCCGATGGCCATTTCCTGAAGCACATCCAGGTCCTCCTCATCTGCGACTTCGCGCCTGTACGAATCCCGAAAGCCGCTGATGCCGAGCTCGACGGACCGGCTCAACTTGTCGGCGGCCACCACGACGCGCACCAGGTCATCCTCCTGAGAGAGCGCGTAGTCCACGGTGACCACGGTGGACTCCGCATGCTCCATCCGGGTGGGCCTCGGCTCTGGGGTCTTCTCGGGGGCTTGGGGCTTGCTCTTGGCGGGCGCGGGAGCTACACTACGTTTGCTCATGGGTCTTCTCCTTTCACGAGTGAGGTCCTGGGCCATGCCCCCGGTGGTGTCCGCCACGCGGGGGCGTTCTGCTTCAGCGTCCTGCTTCCTCAGACCACCGGCCTTCCCGATCCCTTCGAGTGTTCGGACGGCTCACGTAGCCGCCGTCGCTGCCTCCTCCGGGAGGATGATGCGAGGCTGGCTGACGAAGTCCTCAACGAAACCGGACACCTCCCCGGCCAACCGCTCCACCTCCCCGGCCAGCTCGCAGGCTGGTTCGATCTCCGCCTCCGTAATTGCCCAGCCCTTCAAGTCCTCGGTGGTCTTCTGGTACATCCCCCGCACGGCCAGCTCGAGGAGCCGGGCCCTGCTCCAGAGCGTCTTGGTCGTCCCCCGAAGCTGTGCACACGCACTCTCAATCTCCTTCACCGTCCTCATGGGTTCTCTCCTTGGGCTCTTCGCCCGGTTGCCGGTTCGCTGCTCTCAGTCGCCTCGCTCTCTGAAACCACACACGGGGCACTGCGTCCCGATCGGTGGAGTCCCGGGGCTCACAAAGCCACAGCGAACGCAGGTCCAGGGGGTCCGATCCCACACGGGATCCTCCCACCAGGGCGCCACCGGCTGTCGCGGGTCTCGGCTCATGGGGACCCCCCATCACGGCTCGGCTCCTTCGAGTCCCCGGACAGGCAGCGTGGGCAAAGTCCCCAGAGCTGCTCATCAGGAGCCAGCGGGACCCCGCAGCCGTCGCACAAGCTCATGCCGCGGAAGACCAGATCCGGCCGCTCGGGAGGTGTCGCTCGCGTGTTCATCTCGCTCCTGCCCCCGCCCGGGGTCCGGCCTGGGGGCCTCCCACTGTCCGTGATGGCTCCCAGGATGCCCCGTTTCCCCTGTCCATGGCGCTGGGACACACGCTTCCTTCCGTGCCGACGTCCCACCCCTACCCCAATGGCCTTCGGTCGCTCCGCCCGGGTTTTTCGGGCAGCCACGGCGGATCAGGGCCGCGCAAGGGATGCTCTACTCCGTGGTCTCTAACCAGCCCCGGTAGGTGGCCGGTGGTCGATCTCCTTGGCGGTATCGAAACCGCAGCCCGCCCGCCTCATCACGATAGCGCTGGATCCATGTGGTCTGCCCACAGGCGCATCGAAGGAAGCCTCGAAGGCTTTGCCAGAGGTCTGTCCCGCAGCCATCGCACTTCTCGCCCGTCTTCACACTGTATGTCGGGGCGCTCACGCGACTCCTCCGTGTTCCCGCGTTCACGTGTTCGAGTACTTTTTGCGCGGGGGTTGCGTCATCCTGCATCGGTGTGCTATGTTTTGCCGACCTTCTCCCTCTAAGTGCGCGTCACTGCCACCGTCCTGAGCGAGGTTTCAGTTGACGGGCGTCCCCCGGCTGGGTTAGAAGGGTTCGCGCCTCGTTGGCCGAGAGCAGTCCGTCCTCGCCGGACAGGTTGGGGTCCTTGCCATGATCGGGGTGCCTGCCCACAAGGTCCGACAGTTCGGGGTCGAGTTCTACCAGGCGACCTTCTCCGCGGCCGACATCGAGCGGCTGGTCCGCTTTGAAGTCCTGAGTTACACCGGGGAGCCCGAGCCTCCACCAAAGACGCGCCGCCCGGATACCCTCGGGATCAACTGGGAACTCCTCGAGCGGCGAATCGCCCACTCGGAGGCGGCCTTCCAGCGTCCGCTGATCCGCCGGAAGATCCAGGAACTCCTGCAATACTACAAGAACTGCCAGGAATCCCAGAACCTGCCGGCGATCCCCGGGGCCGTCATCATGATCACAGACCGTCGGCTGGAGTTTCGCGCCACCGGCGCCGGCAGGCGGATCGGCCAGCTTCAGATCCCCGAAGAACCGGGGATCCTCCGGGCCCTGGACGGACAGCATCGCCTCCTGGCGTTGCACGCTGCCTCGGCGGGAGACGGCATGGACCTGGATGTGCCGGCCGTGGTGTTCGATTGCCTGGACGCCCGCCAGGTGGTGGAGCTGTTCGTCACGATCAATGCCAAGCACACGCGGCTGAACCCCTCCCATCTGCTGGGCCTGGCGGGGCGTCGCCTGTACAGCGACCCGCACCAGGCCCTGGCCCACGACATCATCCGGAAGCTGAATGATGACGACGGCTCCCCCCTCCACGGCGAGATCAAGCTGCTGGGAGTGGGACGGGGCAGGGTGTCACAAGCGCCCCTGAACGAGGAGATGGTGGACCTCTTCCGGACGATCAAGAACCTGGGGGGGCCGTCGAAGCTCAAAGAGTTCGAGGAGCAGGGCCCCCGCTTTTTCCTCAACTACTTCAAGGCCCTGCAGTTGGCCTTTCCCAGGGCCTGGGCCG
>CAYZLC010000086.1:0-7699 GCA_964479365.1 uncultured Dehalococcoidia bacterium | reverse complement strand
TCGAGAAGCAGCCGCCGGGCGAGCGCGTCTTCATCTGGGGCTTCGACAATCCGGGCGATGCCCGCGAACTCGCGGTCGCGAATGCGAATAGTGACCGCCAGCACCTTCGCTAGATTCCGCACCCAGTCGCCGCGAGCGTGAGGACCGTTGCCGGAGAGCATGTATAGGGTCCGCTCGCGGAGCGCGAACCAGATTTCGATGGTGTGTGGGTGGCCGGTGACGCGCCCTGTGGTCGTGAGATAGCAGAACGGTTCGGAGCCGAGCGAAGAGAGGTCCGGCGTCACTAGGGCCACAATGGTTGCCGGACGGCGAGGCCGGGCACGCGCTCGAAGTCGCGCACGTTGTCGGTGAGGACAGCATAGTTGTACGCCAGTGCAGTCGCGGCGACCTGAATGTCGTGAATGCCAATCATCGCACCAGAAGCTGAGAGCTGGGCCCAGAGTTGGGCATGTAGCCGCGCAACGCTAAGGTCGAATGGAAGTATGGAGAAACGTCCAAGCGCATCTTCAACCCATTTCTCGCGTTGCTGGCGGCGCTGCGACGAATCGGCCCGGTGCATCCCGACGAGAATTTCCGACGCCGTGATGCTCGCCAGCGCAATGGATTCATCGTTTGTTGCAGTCACGAGCGCGCCAAGATCTTTCCCGCGCCGCTCGAGACCAATCAGTACGCTGGTATCGATCAGGACGGCCATTCGGGCGGCTCTGGGAGCGGTCGATTCATCTCCGCGTGGATCGCCTCCAGATCGTCGGCGAAGCGATCATCCGGGCGGTTGTTTACCCACCACTGGACGAACTCCTTCCAAGTGACTGTCTTCCTCACGGATTGTAGCGTGGCCAAGGCCTCTCCGTTTCGCTCGATGACAAAACTTTCGCCCTTGTAGCGAGCGCGGTTGAGGACGTCGGAGAGGTTACGGGCCAGCTCCGTCGCTGATATCTTCGTCGCCACGCCTTTATGATAATCCGATTATCTGATGAATGGCAAGACGACCTCACATAGCCATCTTCTCGATTTGGCGGCGGAAGACAGAGTGCGCCCGACCCTTGATGACGCCGCCGTGGCCGAAGCAGGCGATATCGAACTCAAAGGCGGCGAGCTTGCGGAAGCTGTCTTTCGCGGCGGCCATGTCTTCGGTGAAAATGCCGCCGACGATGCCCACAGGCGGGCCCAGGCCAAGTACGTGCGCGGCCGCATCGCCCGCGAAGAGGACACCACCGTTGTGCGGCCAGAGATAAGAGAGGTGGCCGGCGGTGTGGCCGGGCGTGTGAACGGCCTTCATTCCACCCGCCGCCGGAACATCATCTCCGTGGTTCGTCTCCTCGACCGCATCAACGGGTACCAGCTTCGGCGTGAAGCGGGCCATGAGGGGACCGAGCAGGCGCCCGGCGAGGATTTCGCGGTTCGGTCCGGGCGCGGGTTGTTCCCCGCGGACGATGGGAGCGTCGAGAGGATGAAGGTAGGCTCGGGCGCCTGTGGAGGCGATGAGCGCGGCAAGCGAGCCGCTGTGGTCGGCGTGGTGGTGCGTGATCGCGACATGCTTGACTTCTTCGGGCTTACGGCCGGCCTCACGAACGGCCTTCAGAATCGTCTCTTGTCGCTTCGGGAGGCCCGAGTCGATGATGGTGACCTCGTCCTGTGCGATAAGGTAGGCGCTGACGTAGCCCATTCCGATGCGGTAGACGGTCGGAAGGATCTGTTCAGTGGCCATGGCGGCGGCTCCTTCAGCGTGATGGTGGTGCTCCGCTCATCCTTTCGCCTCCGCTCAGGACTGGCCTTCACGAGCCTCAGGACGAGCCGTAAGAACCGTTTCGGCGCAAGAGGCTGCCTGCCCTCTCCGCGGTCTGCTTGCCGCGTTCGGCGGCGATCTTGCCGTTGACGATAACGCATTCGATGCCCGCCGGATAACGGCGGGGGTCTTCATAGGTCGCGAGGTCAGCGATCGTGTCAGGGTTGAAGACGACGATGTCGGCGGCCCAGCCTTCCCGTAATTCGCCGCGGTCGCTGAGGCCAAAGCGGCGGGCGGGTAGCGAGGTCATCTTGCGCACGCCCTCCTCAAGCAAAAAGAGGCGCTCCTCGCGGACGTAGGTACCGAGGACGCGCGGGAAAGTGCCGTACAGGCGCGGGTGAGGCTTGCCGGTTGGCGTGGGGATGCCGTCCGACCCAATCATGCAGAGCGGATGGGCGAGGACACGGCGCACGTCGCCCTCATCCATCATGAAGAAGATTCCGACCGCGCCCGGATCAGCCTCCAGGACCCGCAGTGAGGCCTCATCCGCGGGCACGTCCAGCATGTCGGCGAGCTGGGCCAGCGTCTTGCCTTCGTACTCGGGTTTGCCGCGGACGGAGGCGACAAGAACGCCGTCGGGTTCGGCCTCGCGGCGCCGGGCCATGACGGCGAGGATCGTGCTGCCAGCGGTGTACGGGTAGGCATCGAAGTTTACGTCGAGACCGTTGGCGCCTTCCTTCTCGATCAATGCGATCGACTGCTCCGTCTTCCCCCAGTTGTCCCGGCCCGCGGCCTTGTGGTGCGAGATCTCGAGCGGCAGCCCCGCTTCGCGCGCGATCCGTACCGCCTCCTCGATCGCCTCCAGGAGGCGTTCGCCTTCGTCGCGCATGTGCGTCATGTAGAGGCCGCCGTGCTGAGCGGCGACTCCGGCAAGCGCGATGATCTCCTCGGTTCGCGCGAAAGCGCCGGGCGGATAAATGAGGCCTGTCGAGAGGCCGAGCGCGCCGGCGGCCATCCCTTCGGCCACGTCCTCCTTCATCCGCGCGAGTTCGCCGTCGTCCGGCTCGCGGCGCTCCATGCCGAGAGTCTGATAGCGCACAGCGCCGTGCGGGACGAAGCAACCGACGTTCAAGGCGAGAGAGACGCGATCCACAGCGTCCATGTACTCGCCGAAAGTGCGCCAATCGCTCTCGGGCAGCGAGCCGAGGACGAGGTCCGTGCCGGGCAGCGGCGGCTGCACCGGATCGCGCGGGGCAAGGCCGGCGCCGCAGTTGCCGACGATGTCCGTCGTGACGCCCTGCATCAGCTTGAAGTCCATGGGCGTGCTGAGGACCGCGCCGTCATCATGCGCGTGGACGTCGATGAAGCCGGGCGCGACGGTGAGTCCAGCGGCGTCGATGACCCGTTCAGCCTCTCCCGCGGGCGCGCCGACGGCGGCGATTCGGCCGTCGCGCACAGCGACATCCGCGCGGAAGGCGGGCGCGCCGGTGCCGTCGATGAGGCTACCGTTGCGGATGACGAGATCGAATTCAGGCATCAGGGTGGCTGCAACGCTAGCAGGGGTTGTGGCCGTAGTCAACGGTCATCACACGGGTCAGTCTGTAGAGGCGCGAGGCCTTGCGGCCCTACGGTTCGGATTCTCGCATGCGCGCCAAAGAGAGTGCCACTTGCGCCTTACCAGCAGCGGTTCATGGCGCTATACTCGCCCATCGAACACAATCTTGATTGGGGGTACGCCATGTCGGGAAACGGTTCGCTGCTGCCGCTGCTGAAGGAGCATTTCGGGTTCGCCTCGTTCCTGCCGCTGCAGGAGGAGATCATCGGCGATTCGCTGGCCGGGAGCGATGTGTTCGCGCTGCTGCCGACGGGTGGCGGGAAGTCCCTCTGTTTTCAACTTCCCGCGCTCGCGCGGCCGGGGCTCACTCTCGTCGTGTCACCGTTGATAGCCCTGATGAAGGACCAGGTGGACGCGCTACGGGCGGCGGGAGTTGCTGCGACGTTCCTGAACTCGTCGCTGGACGAAGGCGAGATGCAGAGCCGGGGGCGAGCGCTAAACCAGGGGGAGTACCGCATCCTTTACGTGGCGCCGGAGCGGGTGATGACGCCCGGCTTTCTGGCGGCGATGCGCCGCTGGAACGTGAGCCTGATCGCCGTGGACGAGGCGCATTGCGTCAGCGAGTGGGGCCACGACTTCCGGCCGGAGTACCGGCAGCTGGCCGCGCTGCGGGAACTGCTCCCGCAGGTCCCGATGATGGCGCTGACGGCGACGGCGACCGGGCGTGTGCGCGAAGACATCGTCCGCTACCTGAAGCTTCGGAACCCGGCGTGCCACGTGGGCAGCTTCAACCGGGCGAACCTGACATATCGGGTCGTTCCGAAACAGAGTCCTTACTCGCAGGTGTTGGAGTTCGTCCGTGCGAGGCCGAACGAAAGCGGGATTGTCTACTGTCAGACCCGGCGCGGCGCGGAGGCCCTCGCGGAACGGTTGGGCGCTGACGGCGTGAGCGCGCGGCCGTACCACGCCGGCTTAACGGCGGCGGAGCGGACGCGGAACCAGGAGGCGTTCGTGCGGGACGACGTACCGATAATTTGCGCGACGATCGCCTTCGGGATGGGGATCAACAAACCGAACGTTCGATTCGTACTACACCGCGACCTGCCGAAGAGCGTCGAGAGCTACTACCAGGAGACGGGCCGGGCCGGGCGAGACGGGCTCGCGAGTGAGTGCTTGCTGCTGTTTTCCAACAGCGATGCGGTCAAATACCTGCGCTTCTTCGATGAGATCACGGACGCGCACGAGCGAGAAGTGGCGCGCAAGAAGCTGGATGAGATGGTGTTGTACGCGGAGAGCAGCACTTGCCGGCGGCGAGAGCTACTGGCGTACTTCGGTGAAGAGTACGCAGAGGAGAACTGCGGGGCGTGCGACAACTGCCTTTCGCCACGAAAGACGTTCGACGGTACGGCGCTCGCCAAGAAGTTCCTCGGAGCCCTCCTCGGCATCAGGCAGAAGGGTGGGTTCAGCGTCGGGGCGGGCCATGTCGCCGATGTGCTTACCGGCAGCAGAGGCGAGAAGCTGCTGCGCTGGGGACACGAGAAACTGCCGGCTTACGGCAGCGGTAAAGAGCGCAGCCGGCAGCAGTGGGGCGAGATCGGCCGTGATCTCGTTCGGCAGGGCTATCTCCGGCGGGACCCTGAGCGGTTCAACGTCCTGGAGGTGACGGAGAAAGGCAGGGCCGTGCTTGCTGGCCAGCTGCAAGTGACGCTCCCGGAGAGCGCTGAGATGGCGTCTCCGGTGAGACGCGTCGCGTTCGAATGCGATGACGTGCTGTTTGAGACATTGCGGAGGCTGAGGAAGCGGCTGGCTGATGAAAGGGACGTGCCGGCGTACGTCATCTTCTCGGACGTGGCGCTGCGGCAGATGGCGCGCGAGTATCCGTCAAACGAGGGGGAGTTCTCGCGCATCAGTGGCGTGGGCGCGGCGAAGCTGCAGGAGTTCGGGACGATCTTCCTGGGGGAGATCGCGGAACACCTGCGATCTCATCACAAGCAGACGTTCGCGGATGCAACCCCGGTGGCGGGCGGGCGACTCGGCGATTCGCCGGCGTCGACGTTGCGCCTGTTTCGCGACGGGCAGACTGTAGAAGAGATCGCCCAGGAACGAGGTCTCGTCGTTAGCACGATCATGGGCCACCTGGGGCAGGCCGCCGAGACCGGCGAGGAGATCGACATCGTCCGTCTCCTCACCTCAGAGGAAGCGAAGGAGATCGAGGCAGCGTTCCACGCCGTGGGAATTCAGAACCTGACCGGCGTCCGCGAGAAGCTGAGAGAGCGCTACGACTACGGGCTGCTGAGGATCTACCGGGCGGTGCGCTTTGCGGAAACGGACGTTGCGGCGCAGCAACGACAAGGTCACGCTCAGCCAGACGCGACGGGCGATTTCAAGGCATCAGCCGGTCCACGGGACGACATCGTTGCTGCGCCCCCAGAGCGCCCGTCCGCTGCTACAGCCACGGAGGAAGGACCCGCTTCAGCACCAGCCACACCTTCCCGAACCACGGGGTTTCCGGCGAGAAGTCCTGCCTCAGCACGCGCTCCGGCGTGACTACAAGCGTGATCTCTTCGCTCTCCTCGATCGCCTGGCGGGTCGCGCGAACGTACCCCGGCAGCGCCAACGGCGCTGAGGTAGGCCAGGACGAGGTGAGAAGCCTATGCGGCATCCCCGCCAACTTCGAGATCGTGGCCATCGTGCCCATGGGACGGCCCAAGGGGAGGTTCGGCGTCGCGCCCCGGCGTCCTGCCGAAGCGGGGACACACTGGGAACGGTTCGGAAACAAGCGGAAGCAGGTTGAGTAGATTGCCAGCGTGTGGTAGAAACTGACTGGTTAGTATGTTCGTAACCGAAGGCATGTATGTCAATCTCTGAATCGCTAGGCGAGGTCAAGGAAGTCGCGCTCGAATCCGGGAGGATCCGCTATCGCGAGCGCGGGTCGGGCCTCCCCATCGTGTTCGTGCACGGGCTGCTGGTGAACGGTGACTTGTGGCGCAAGGTGGCGGCGGACCTGGCGAACGAGTTCCGCTGTATCACGCCCGATTGGCCCCTGGGCGGACACGAGCCTCCCATGAAGCGCGACGCTCACCTGAGTCCGCCGGGGTTGGCGCGAATAATCGCGGACTTCCTCGCCGCGCTCGATCTCTCGGATGTCACACTCGTCGGGCACGACACGGGCGGAGCTCTGAGCCAGATCGTCGTCACGGAGCACCCGGAGCGGATCGGACGGCTGGTGCTCCTGGACTGCGATGCGTACGAGAACTTCCCGCCCAAGCTGCTCCTCCCCTTGGTCTGGAGTACGCGGGTGCCGGGTGGCGACTACCTCCTCATCCAATCGATGCGCATCGCTCCGCTGCGGAGTCTGCCCATCGCCTTCGGCTGGCTCACGAAGCGACCGATCGAGACTAAGATCGTCATGGGGTCGTACCTGCGGCCTTGTCTCACCAACCCACGCATTCGCCATGACACGCGGAAAGTCCTCAAAGGCGTGTCCAATAAGTACACGATGGCAGCCGCAGAGAAGTTCGGGCAGTTCACAAGGCCGGTGCTGATCGCCTGGGCGCCGGAGGACCGCATCTTCCCGTGGAAGTACGCGGAGCGGCTCGCGAAGGCGTTTCCCAACGCCAGGTTGGAGCGCATCGAGGATTCGTACACCTTCGTCCCAGAAGACCAGCCGCAGAAGCTGGCGCAGCTAATCGGTTCATTTGTGCGAGAGCCCGCCCCTCGGGCGGAGTCCTGTTAGGAGGTCGCCTTGAAATTCGGACTGATCTACGAGCTCCAGCAGCAGAAGCCCTGGGCGCGCCGTCAGGCCGGGGGTGTGGGGGTGTCCCCCACCTTCTTCTCCCGGGCCGGGTGGGGACACGACAGGAGGCCGCAATGAAATTCGGACTTATCTATGAGCTCCAGCAGCAGAAGCCCTGGGTCGAGAACCAGGAGCACAAGACCTATCACGACGCCCTCGATCAGATAGAGCTGGCAGACCAGGTGGGCTTCGATTACGCCTGGGAGGTCGAGCACCACTTTCTCGTCGAGTACTCACACTCGTCCGCGCCGGAGGTCTTCCTGGCCGCCGCAAGCCAGCGGACGAAGAACATCCGCATCGGCCACGGCGTGGCGCTGCTTCCATCCCCGTTCAACCACCCGATCCGCGTGGCCGAACGGGCCGCGGCGCTCGACATCGTCTCCAACGGTCGCCTGGAGCTGGGGACCGGACGCTCTATCACCGAGCAGGAGCTCGGCGGCTTCGGCATCGATCCTGCGGACTCGCGCCCCATGTGGGAAGAAGCGATCCAGATGATCCCGAAGATGTGGACGAACGAGACATTCTCCTGGGAAGGCGACTACTTCGTCGTGCCGCCCCGCATGGTGCTCCCGAAACCCGTGCAGAAGCCGCACCCGCCGTTGTGGATGGCCTGCACCCAGCC
>CAYZLC010000085.1:0-7804 GCA_964479365.1 uncultured Dehalococcoidia bacterium | reverse complement strand
AAGCTGGAAGGGTCGTGGACCCGCGGGCATTGCTTTCGGCCGTTCACCAACACGATTACGGCGAGCGGGACGCGCAGAACCTCGTGAAGGTGCACATCGCAAACCTGCGCCGAAAACTGAACGATTCGCGCTCGACTTATCCGTACATCCTCTGTGTGCGTGGCTTTGGCTATATGCTGGAGCGCCGCTCCGCGCAGCGCGAAGACGACCCGCTGGCGGCCCTGCTCGAGGCCGAATAGCAGACCTTGGGCTCCGGACAATGGCGAGCCGCTTTACTTAGCCTTCACATCATCAAAACCGCCCCTTAACCGTTAGTCCGTCACAGGTTTGGCCATCTCTGCTAGCCTGAAACTCGGACCAGTTATCTACCCCCGGAGGCGGAGATGGGACTGACGACGAAGAACGGCACAAAAGGCGCTATTCCAGGCACCGTTAACGACCCGCAAGGAGCGCGCTTCGGCGCATTTTTCCCTCGAGTGTTCGCCTGTGCCCATTCGTTGACGGGCGATGAGGCCACGGCAAGAGAAGTGGTCATTGAGACGTTTAGCCGCACCTTTGCCCACGATGCCGACCTAAGCGACGACGAATTCGTCATCGTGTTGTTCGACACGGCCCGCGACCTGTGCCGCGCAGCACAGCCCGGGTCAGGACTGAACGGTGCACTCAGCTGCCGTGAACGTGAGCTACTAGCGCTGGTTTTCGATGCGCGCCTGAGCATGGACGTCATTCGCCGGTTGATGCGCACCAGCGAACAAGCGCTGGCTTCGGCGCTGCTGAGGGCTCTGCGCAAGCTGCGCGGTAGCATGACGGCGGGGCCGCACGCTTCCCTGCGCCCTGCGTAAGGAGAAGCCCGCCGGCGCTTCATCGCTCTAGTACTTGGATACGTTCAGCTCTTCGATCCGGCCCTCGACAAGATAGACGACGCGCTCGCAGATGTTCGTCACTCGATCGGCGATGCGCTCCAGGTTGTGAGCGCACCAGATGAGGTATGTGGCCCGCTTGATCGAGCGGGGATCATCGATCATGAAGGTCAGCAACTCGCGGTAGACCTGCTCGTACAACGCGTCTACCTCGTCGTCCTGGTCGCAGATCGCGCGGGCCCGCGCTGCGTCGCGGTTCTTAAACGCCTCCAGGCTGCCCATCAGCATGTCTATGCCGACCTGGGCCATGCGCGGAATGTCGATGTAGGGCTTGAGCGGCGGCTCGTCGGCGAGCATCAGCGCAATCTTGGCGATACCTTCCGCGTGGTCGCCCATACGCTCCAAGTCGACGGTGATATGCAAGACCGAGGCGATCGTGCGGAGGTCGCTGGCGAGCGGCTGCTGGGTGGCGATGAGCTCCAGGCACTTATCCTCCGCCTCATAGCGACGCCTGTTGATCTGAAGGTCGTCTTCGATGATCTGTTGCGCCAGGTTTACGTTGCGGGTCTTGAGCGCCTCTATGCCGCGCTCGATGGCTGTCTCGACCATGCCCGCCATGACGAGCATGTCCTCCTGCACCTCGACCAGTTGCCGTTCGAAAGCTGTGCGTGTCACTCTGCGCTCACTAACCGAACCGCCCGGTGATGTAGTCTTCGGTTCGCTTGTCTTTCGGGTTGGTGAAGACCTCGCTCGCAGGCCTGTATTCGATCAGGCGACCGGCGCCCTGCTCGTCCGCAAGCATGAAGGCAGTGTAGTCCGACACCCTGGCCGCCTGCTGCATGTTGTGCGTCACAATGATGATCGTATAGTCCTTAACCAGTTCACGTATGAGGTCCTCTATCTTAAGTGTAGCGATGGGGTCAAGTGCCGAACACGGCTCGTCCATCAAGATCACATCCGGCTGAACAGCGAGCGCCCGGGCGATGCAGAGGCGCTGCTGCTGGCCGCCTGAGAGCGCGAGGCCGGACTTCTTGAGCTCGTCCTTAACTTCGTTCCACAGGGCCGCCTGCCGCAACGACTGCTCGACCAGCTGGCCCATGTTCCCCTTGTACCCGTTCACCTTGGCGCCGAAGGCCACGTTCTCGTAGATGCTTTTCGGGAACGGGTTCGGCTTCTGGAAGACCATGCCGATGCGCCGCCGCACCTCCACCGGATCGATGTCCGGCGCGTAGACGTCCTGCCCGTGATACGCCACCGTCCCGCTGGTTCTCACGCCGGGAATGAGGTCATTCATCCGGTTCAGGCAACGGATTAGCGTGCTCTTGCCGCAACCGGACGGGCCGATGAGCGCCGTCACCCGGTTTACAGGAATTTTGAAGGCGACATCACCAAGCGCCTGCTTGTGTCCGTACCAGAGGCTCAGCCCGCTAACTGAAAATACCGCGTCCTCCGGTGGATTGATGATGGCATCTGGACGCTTGGCCGCGCTACTCGTAATGGAATGGGGCTCTACGTTCGGCTTTGTCTCCTGCAATTTACCCTCGCTTAGTGGTCGAGGCGCTCTCAGTTGTACCATTGCGGCCCTGCTTCCTCCTCCATCCTGCGCTCAGCTCCTACGAAATCTCTCGCGGATCACAGCTGCCAGGAGGTTGAGGCTGAGGACCGCAACCATCAGGACAATAATAGCAGCCGCCGCGTTCTCTCTGAATGCTTCTTGGGGACGGATGGTCCAGTTGTAGATCTGAATCGGCACCGTGGTGAAGTCCTCAAGCGGGCTCGTATTGTCGAAGGCGATGAACGTGAAAGCGCCGATCATGATCAGCGCGGCCGTCTCCCCCGCGGCCCGCGATACCGCCAGGATGATGCCCGTAATAATCCCCGGAGCGGCCCCCGGCAGCACGTGGTGCCAAACCGTCTGCCATTGGGTCGCCCCGAGCGCGAGCGCCCCGTCACGGATGCTCGACGGGACCTGCCGGATCGCTTCCTGCGAGGCGATAACGGTCATCGGCAGGATCATCAGGGAGACGGTGAAAGCGCCGGCCATGATGGTGGACCCGAAGCCGAAGAAGCGGGAGAACACCGTTAGACCAAGCACGCCGTAGATGATGCTTGGCACGCCCGCCAGGTTGGCTAGATTCAGCTTAACTATGGTGAGAGCCTTGTTACGCGGCGCAAACTCCTCGATCCAGATCGCCGTGCCGACCGCCACTGGAAGCGCCATGATGACGGTCAGTCCAAGAACCCAGACGGTGCCAATCGCGGAGGAGCGTAGGCCGGCCCGTTCGGCGAAGCGGGAAGGATAGTTGCTGATGAAGTCCCAGCTCAGGCGCCCTGCCCCGGTGCTGATCGTCTCGTATGCCAGGAGCAGAAGGACGAAGACGCCCACCAGCGATGCCCCCAGGAAGAGGTAGGCGGACGCCCGCGATACCGCCTGGCGTACGGCGACCCGGCCGCGGGCGCGAAGGACTACGGGTGCGGTGGCCATTATTCGTATACCTCACGAAAGCGACCCACGAACCAAGTGGCGCCGATGTTAAACAGCAGCGTTATCACGAAGAGCATGCTCCCGACGGCGAACAACGATTGGTAGTCCACTGTTCCCCGGGCCGCGTCGCCGAGGCCGACCTGGAGCATGAAGCCCGTCATCGTTTGGATCGTCGAAAGCGGCCAGAGGGTCAGGTTGGGCGTGGACCCCGCCGCGATCGCGACGATCATCGTTTCTCCGACCACCCGCGCGATGGCCAGCAGGATCGAGGCGATCACACCCGACAGGGCGGCCGGTAGAACGACACGTATGGCCACTTCCAGTTTAGTCGCGCCGAGACCGTACGCTGCTTCTCGCAAGTCGCGGGGAACGCTCGACATGGCATCCTCGGATATCGAAGCGATGGTCGGCAGGATCATCACCGCAAGCATCACGCTCGCGGCGAAGGCATTGAAGATCGGTACGTCATTCCCGAGTACGGGCCGCAGTATGTCCAACGTCACGAAGTTCAGCGCGAAGTAGGCGTACACTACCGTTGGCACACCGGCCAGCGCCTCCAACATCGGCTTCAAGGTGTTCCGAGTCCTCTTCTGCGCGTACTCGCTCAAGTAGATGGCGCTCGCGAGGCCGACCGGGACCGCGATCACCAGCGACCAGATAACGACGTTTACGGTCCCCGCCACTAGCTCCCAGATGCCGAACGACGGCCTTCCCGCGAGCGGCCGCCAGCGTGTCTCGAGGAAGAAGTCCGAGAGTGAGACCTCGCGGAAGAACGCAATGGTCTCTTCCGCCAGTACGAAGATGATTGCGAATGTCGTGACCAATGAGACGGTAGCGCAGGCCGCGAGTAGCCCCTTTACGACCGTCTCGTTCCAGCGACTAAAGGGGCGCCTTCTGAGCGCCCCATGAACATTGCCGGCGTGCAGCGGCTCGCTGACTACCGACACGTGCGCGGTCCCTTCCCCATCATCCTTTGCCGTCTCCTTTTGGTTAGGCTACTAGGCGGAACCGACGCGGAAGCCGGCTCCGCCCTGGTGGGCTCAATGATCCCTAGGTTTAGTAGGCCTCGATCTTTGCGACTTGGCCTGCGTGCACGTCGTCCGGCAGCTGGACATAGCCGACTTCCGGCACCAGCGCCTGCGAGTTCTCGAGATAGAACTTGACGAAGCCCGCCACCTCCGGCCGGTCTGTCAGGAAGGACGTACGGGTGTAGATGAAAAGCGGGCGGCTGAGCGGCTGGTATGACCCGTCGAGCGCGGTTTCCGCGGAGGGTTCGACACATCCTTCACCGCCGTCCACCGAGATTGCCTTTAGGTTCTCGCCAGCCTCGAGGAAGTAGGCGATGCCGAAGTAACCTATCGCGAAGTCGTCACCCTCGACCCCGGTTGCAAGCACGTTGTCATCCTCGGAAGATGTCCCCTCGGACGTGTGCGCAGCCGCTTCGTCCACGCCGGTGATGATCTCTTCGACGAAGTAGTCGTAGGTCCCGGAGTCGGTGCCGGGGTAGTACCAGACGATTGATTCGTTCGGGAAGCTAGGGTCGACCTGGTCCCACGTGGTGGCGCCGCCCTCCTTGAAGACCTCGTGGAGCTGGTCCACCGTAAGGCATTCCAGGAAATCGTTCGCCGGGTTGGCTACGACCGTCAGCGCGTCCGTGCCCACCTGGATCTCGAGGATGTCATCGATCCCGGCGTCCGAACAGGCCTGCTTTTCATTGTCCTTGATCGGCCGCGAGGCATCGGCGATCTCGATCTCTCCGCGGCAGAAGGCCTCGAATCCTCCTCCGGTGCCGGAGAATGCTACGTTCACGCGCACGTCGGACTCTCTGCTGAACTCCTCGGCAACGGCCTCGGATATCGGGAATACCGTGGAAGATCCGTCGATGCGTATTTTGCCGCTCAGCGAGCCGTAATCAATCGTGCCGTCGCCGGTGTTTGTGGCCCCGTCCCCGTTGGTCGCTCCGTCGTCGTCGCCGCACGCCGCCAGGGCGACTGCAAATAGGGCTATGATGCCCAAGATCGCGAGTCTCAAGAGCGGGCTTCGCGATCGATCCGCCGAACTCATTCGGCGCACAGGCTTCATGTGGTTTGCCTCCTTGTGTGTGTTATTCATCTGTATTCACCTTAGCCGGTGAGTTGTTTAACGGTCTGTTAACAGCCTTTAACGAGTCGTAAAAGTTGGCGCTGCCTAAAGAGGTAAGACAGGGCCCCGCCGCACGGGAGCCCTGTCCTACTCACCGGAGGGACTCTAGTTGTCCTTTGGGGCGAGCCAAGCTTCGTCCACGAGCCAATAATCATGCGCGTGAATGGGGTCCAGGCTGTAGGGCGGATACATCGCCAGCCACTCGAGTGCTCCGAAGACCCGCTCGATCAGCGAGTGGGCCCGGGTCGGTACCGGGCGCGGCCCGCTGCTGTTAGATGACCCCCGTCACCTCGACCGACGTCACGCAGGGCATCCAGGACTCCCTCCAGTCCATCGTCGGCGCCGTCCGCTCCGTCCTCGAGCGCACCCCGCCCGAGCTCGCCTCGGACGTCGTCGACCGCGGGATCGTGATGGCGGGCGGGACGTCGCTGTTGCGGAACCTGGATCGGCTGATCACCCAGGAGATCGGCATCTCCTGCTACATCGCCGACAGCCCCATGGAATGCGTCGCCATGGGCGCCGGCATCGCCCTCGACCACCTCGACCTCATCAAGCGCTCCATGCCCGCCGAAGGCGAGTGGCTCGTCAGCTTCTAGCTGTTGCAGGGCTGATCTCGAGCGGCCATTTTGATCTGTCGATCGACCCTAATACCGTCATCTCGGGATCCAGCCCTGAAGGGTTACGCCGGATTGGACCTTCGCCAAGGTGATTCGGTCGATACAGCGTAGAGCGCATTCGGGAGAATGTATGGCCCCGGGTCGCATGTCATCCACAGGGCCTTGCCTCATTTAGTTTGCTTAGCACGAGCGTTCGGCTCGTGCCCCAGTAAGCCAGTCTGCTGGTGCTAGAATGTTGGGCAATACAAGTGAAGGAGGCCGAATATGAGCATTCGCCTCGTTGGCCCAACCGTCGCCGCCGCCGCAGCTACGTTGATGATCGGCGCCTACGTTGTTGGAGCCCAGTTCATTGCGCCTCACGACGCAGGTGGGACGATCAACACGGCTGTTGCTACTTCGGACCTGCTCTACATTTGTCAGCCATCAGGTACGATAACGGATCCGCTCTGCCCGATCGACACAGCTGGGCCGGACGAGACTATCTACGCTGCAGCTGAGGACCTCCTGCCAGGCTCCGTCCGGTGGCAGAAACTCAGAGTGACAAACGTCGGTTCCGACCCTTGGGACATCGCCGGTGTATCGAGCAACTGGGCAGAGGTCTCAGACCCCAGCGGTACATGCAGCACAATTCCCGAAGCCGTCGTTTTCACTGGGAGCACTGGATATGCCGGTAATGTAGGACCCGGAGTTACGGCCCTCGGAAAGATTGTAGTTAGCGGCTATAACGACCCCGTAGATGGCGGTTCTTACGACGGTGGAATCAATGACAATCATGGTCCTGTCCCTGGTTCCGGAGAGTTCCAGCGGCGTGCAGGAGGGTCTACGTACATTCACGTGTCACCGGGCGATTATGAGGATTTCCTGTTGGGAATCCGTCTACCCGTAGGCACTCCCCCGGACTGCCTCAACGTCGTTTGGCAGCTCGCGACCACTTGGTACTTGGTGGTGCACACGCCGTAGCGCCGACACAGTCAGCATGATGAAGTGGATAGTCCATCTATTGCTCCTCTTGGCGCCCTTGTTTGGCGCCTCTCTCCTGAATCTCGTGGACGCCAGTTTCGTTGCGACACACGAGGGGTCCGGCCTAATTAACACTCACCTGACCGTTCCCGACCTTGATTCTGACGGCATGCCGGACAACATTGACAACTGCCAGGGCATTGCCAACGCGGCGCAAGAGAACGACGTCCACCCAGAGACACCATCTGGAGACCACTGCGAGGACCCCGACATTGACAGCTTGCCAGATGCCCTGGAGGGGAGCTGCGGATCGAGTCCCGATGATGCTGGTAGTGCACCCGAACGTATAGACGGCGCGTTCGAGGGCGCGGACGAGGATCTTGACGGCATGACTGACGAGCCATTGCCACAGGGGAGCAGCACCTACGATTGCGACGGAGACGGCTGGATTGGATTACACGAGATGCGCATTTACGTCACAAACACCGCATCCAACGACCAGGACCCGTGCGGATCCGATGGCTGGCCCGTCGACCTGGCCGACAACGACAACACCCTCAACATCGGCGACATCAACAGCTTCCTGTTCCCGAACCGTAGCGTCATTAACCCACCGGTCGACGCCCACTCACCCTTCAATAAGTTCAACCATCCCCTCGATGACTGGGGCACCGGCGGCCCCGGTGGCGGCAATCCGCCGGACGGTATCATCGATCCAGAGATGGCGCGCTGGAACCTGC
>CAYZLC010000084.1:1347-7887 GCA_964479365.1 uncultured Dehalococcoidia bacterium | reverse complement strand
CGGCGTAGGCCGTAAGCTTGTCGATCTCGCTGGCGAGCATCCAGGTGTCGCTGCCCACCAGCTCCGCCAATGTCGCACACGCGCGCCCGTCGATCTTCAGCCCTCGCACTCGCGCCCGCGCCTGCACCCAACCCGCCACCTCCCTCTGCCCGGGCAGTGAGTGCGTTTGCACCGTCGCCAGTGGACGCAGCACCTTGAGCAGGTCCTCGTCGACGCGGTCACCTTCCACCAGCACGAGCACCGTCTGGTCCGGAATTCGAGGCGCATAGTCCGCCAGCGCCCACCAGGGTCCCCTGGCGGTCTCTACGTCGGCTGCTGCCTGCTACCGCTTGCGGCGACTTCCACGCCCGCCTCCCTGCCCTTGCCGCATCGCGCCTTCCACGATCACCAGGCGATGGCCGCCGAAGAACGGGACCGTGTCGCAGGCTGCAATAACCTCTGCCGGAGTGGTCTCGCGAGCATCGAATACAACCGTGTTCGTGGAGAGCGTGCCGTCCGAATCGAGCTCTCGCTTGAGAGCCTCGACCGCCTCCCGGCGTGAGAATGAGTCGGAGCCGTGAAAGATGTAAATCATACTCGTTGCGTCGAGCATAGCTTTCCGTCGAGCGTGTTCCAAGCAACCGGGATGCTGTTCACTGATCACTGTCTCACTCATCACTCGCCTGGCGGGAGTGCATGGGAGTCGAACCCACCCAGGACGGTCCTACCGCCCTACAACGGTTTTGAAGACCGAGAGGCCCACCGGGACCCTTCCACTCCCGCAGAGGATAGGATCAAGGAACCAGGAGCAAGGAGCAAGGAGTGAGGAGCAAGGATGATGGGTGTCTAGGGTTGCCGGTTGGCGCTGGCGAGGGCGGCGGCCGGTTGCTCGCTGAACTTATCTGTGATGTAGTGGTCCGCCGCGATGGCCGCCGTCACGCCGTCTCCCACCGAGCTCGCGACCTGTCGCGCAGAGTTCTGGCGCACGTCCCCCGCCGCGAAGAGGCCCGGCTGGTCGGTGCGCATCCACTCATCCACGATGGCATGTCCGCCCGGGTCCATTCGGACCAGACCCTTCAGGAAGTCCGTATTCGGGTGCTGACCGATGAAGATGAACACGGCCGCCAACGGCATCTCGCTCCTCTTCCCGGTTACCACGTCCCGCACCCGGACGCCGGTGACCTCGCCGTCGCCGAGGACCTCTTCGACAACGGTGTTCCACTTGAACTTCATCTTCGGGTTCGCGAATGCGCGGTCCTGCAGGATCGCGCTCGCTCGAAGCCCTTCGCGTCTATGGATGACCGTGACCGTATCCGCATAGCGAGTGGTGAAAAGCCCCTCATCCATCGCCGCGTCGCCCCCACCGACCACCGCGACGTCCTGTTCCTTGAAGAACGCCGCGTCGCACGTCGCACAATAGGAGACGCCCTTGCCGGTCAGACGCTCCTCACCTGGAATGCCAAGCCGGTTGTATTCCGCGCCGCTTGTCACGATCACAGCCTTAGCGAGCACGCCGCCCGCGTCAGTCTTAACGAGCCACTTCCCGCCGGCCTTCTCGATCCCGGCGACCGCGCTATATTCCGTCTCCATCCCGTAGGACTCGCTCTGCTTCAGCATCGTCTGCGCGAGGTCGAAGCCGTTGATCGTTGGGACGCCGGGGTAGTTCTCGACAAGCTCCGTGAGCGATATCTGGCCGCCGATCACCCCTCTCTCGATAAGCAGGGTGCGGTGGCGGCCGCGAGCCGCGTAAAGTCCGGCGGCGAGCCCTGCCGGACCGCCGCCTATGATTACGATATCGTATTCGCGCGTGCTCTCAGGCCCTTCCGTCACGAAAGAGCTTTCTCCAGAGATCGCTTCAGATCGCTCTTGGGGCGGAACCCGATGAGCTGGTCCACGATCTGACCGTCCTTAAACACCAACAACGTCGGGATGCTGCGAATGCCGTATTTAGAAGCGGTATCCACGTTGTCGTCCGTGTTCAGCTTGTAGAAGCGCACCTTCCCGTTGAATTCGTCCGCGAGCTCCTCAACGATCGGCGCCACCATGCGGCAGGGCCCGCACCAGGGCGCCCAGAAGTCCACCAGCACCGGCAGTTCGCTTTTCAGTACCTCCCGGTCCCATTCGCTATCGTTGACGTCTGCGGGCTTTGCCATTTTGTTCCTCCTTATCGAGCGGGATTGACCCCTTCTGGAGACGATGCTATCATACCCCTAAGGGGTATGTCAATGCAGGAACCCAGCGCCGTCGAAGACGCAGCCGACGAAACGGAAGCGATCCTCACAAGGCTCCGCCGCATCGAGGGCCAGATCCGCGGCATCCACCGGATGCTTGAACAAGACCGCGTTTGCGAGGACATCGTAACGCAACTCATGGCTGCCCGCAGCAGCCTCGACCAGGTCGGACTGCTGATCATCGACCAGCACATCGATCGCTGCCTCGTGTCAGACCGCTCGTCCGAGGACGCGCTTCGCAACCTCCGGCAGGCGCTCCGCATGTGGCTGCGTTTCGGGGGTCCCACGCAGCACTCGTAGGGCAGTCGGGGCCAATACCCTCGAAACGCGGCCTCGCTCGTAATACACTGTAGCTATGAACGCCCTCCGCCGGACCTGGCGACCGGCAACCGGGTATCTGCTCGCTGTCGCTCTCGTCGCCGTCTTCACCTGCATAGTGGCCCTCGTTCGCTCGCAGGCTCGCGCCGGTTAGCGCCCGGCACACACCTTCGCGGTATAATCTCCCCAAACATGGTCACCACAACCGAATCCGTCCCACGTCGGCGCCGGCGAGAAGAGACGCGCCGGCGCCTGATGGATGCGGCGCTCGGCGTCTTCGCGCGCAACGGTTACGAGCGCGCCACCGTAGACGAGATCGTCCGCGACGCCGGCTTCTCCAAGGGAGCGTTCTACGTTCACTTCGAGGCCAAGGAGGACATCTTCTGGGCGATGCTGGAGGAACGCATCACGCAGCAACAAGAAGCCTTCCGCGAAGCCGCCGACCCGGCGCTGCCCATAGCGCAAAACCTGGCGATGATCCTCCGCAGTATCTTCACGCTGAACCGCGAGGAGCCCCTCTGGTCTGCTCTATTCATGGAGTTCACCGCTCACGCCTCTCGGGATAAGAAGGTGCGCGATCAGCTTGCGGGCGTGCACCGCAGTTGGCGCAACTTCGGCGTGGAGGCGCTCAACCGCGGACGCGAGGCCGGTCTGGTGCGCCACGACATCGACATCGAATTCAGCGCTTCTGTCCTCATCGCCGTCGTCGAGGGCACGATGATGCAATCACGTCTCGCCCCCGATTCCTTCGACCTCGAAGCCACGGTTGAGCCGCTCTCCCGCCTCCTCGCCGAATGGCTGCAGCCACGAATCTAAACCGTTCGTGCTGAGCCTATCGAAGCATCCCTCCATCGCCAGCCAAGGCTGAGGGATCGAAGCCGGGGCGCGCTGCCCGGTATACCGATTCTCGAGAACGGAGCGGCTGGCTCGCTACCCGACGTCCACTTCTTCCGGCGATGAATCGCCGGCTGCCCCACCCACGACGCGCGCCGGCGCGGCCGCCCGGATCGCTTCCAGCATCCCCGACTGCGCCGCCTCCCGTGCCATCCTCAGCGCGCTGAAGATCGCCCGCGCGTCGCTCCGCCCGTGACCGATGAACACGAGCCCGTTCACGCCGAGCAGCGGCCCAGCGCCGTACTCGCGATAGTCGAACTTCTTGCGAACCGCTGAGAATGCCGGCGAGAGCAGTAGTCCAGCGGCGGCAAACCAAGGACGGCGGGTGATCGCTGAGCGAAGCTCGCCCATGATCAGGTCCGCCGTCCCCTCCATCGTCTTCACCACAACGTTGCCCGTGAAACCGTCCGTCACTATCACGTCGGCGCCGCCGAGGGGCACGTCGCGGCCCTCCACGTTGCCGGTGAAGTTAAGCCCGCTTTGTTCCAGCAGTTCGTACGCTTCCTGGACGACCGCGCTCCCTTTCGATTCCTCCTCGCCGATGTTGAGCAGCGCGACGGTCGGCCGCGCGACTTTCCAGACGTGCTCCATGTAGACGCTCGCCATCTGCGCCCACTGGAGCAAATACTCCGGCCGCGCGTCCGCGTTGGCGCCGACGTCGAGAAACGCCGTGAGCTTTCCGCCGAACGGCAGGAGACCGACGAGCGACGGCCGTTCGATACCGCGCACTCGTCCCACGTACATGATCGCCGCGGCCATCACGGCGCCTGTGTTCCCGGCCGAGACGAACGCGTCCGCGTCCCCCTGCTTGAGCATGCGCAAACCGACGACGATGGACGAGGCCTTCTTCTGCCGCGCCGCCTGCGCCGGCGCCTCGTCCATCTCGATGATCTCCGGCGCATCGACGACCGAAACCGATTCCGGCCTCGGCGACAGCCGCGCCAGCTCCCGCTCAACAGCGTCCGTCTTGCCCACCAGCGCGACGCGCACGCCGAGCTGCCGCGCCGCCATCACCGCCCCCTCGACGATCGCCCCGGGCGCGTTATCCCCGCCCATGGCGTCGAGGGCGATCAAGGGATTTGAGGTAGCCTGCTGGTTCGCCAGCAATTAGAACGGGCGCTCCAACCCAACTGATTTTTCGAGCCATTCGGTTAGATAGGGGACATCACGAGCCTGATCCGTCGACACGTAGAAACCCTCTGTTACGACCGCGCAGTCATCCCCCGAACACTGGAATTCCTGACTGCTTAATGGAAACGGCGGATCTCCGCCAAGACGCATCACGTCGTCGTCTGGGATGACGAACACGTAAATCGAATACTTGCTTGGCTCGGAAACCCGGCGTCCGACTATGTCAAAAAAAGACTTGGGAGGATCGTCAGAGTATCTCGGATCGTACGCCCCCGGCAATACGGAGCAGTTTGAAGTCACAACCGGTGGCGGATCGTTTGCGAAGCCAGCCGAAAGCCAAGTCGGATGCCTCGCCACGTCTACGAGCGCCGCTTCGATGGACGAAACAGCGGTGGGTTCAACCTCATTCGAGACGTGGATCGCTTTGACGCAGATTGCAAGACGGTCCCGATTACAGGCCTGCAACCGGCCACATTGCTCGCGCGTTCCCGCACTGCCTGAGGGAGGATCATCCGTCTCGTCGTCACCCACACCAGCCAACGCTAACGCTCCAGCGGTTACCGTCGCTACTGCAACGATTGCCAAGGTCGTTGCGATGGCGCTCATTGTGGAGGGCCGGGCGCTCATCTCCCGGCACCAAACTCCTCCCCCATCCGCTTCCGTAGCTCTTCGTCGACCAGCACATCGATGCCTGTCATCGCCAACGCCTTCGCGGAATCGACGAGCCCCTGGTGGCCCGCCTCGCTCGCGGCGATCTCGCGGAACTCGACCGTGTGCACCGGCACGTCCTGCGGCGCGATCGCGATGCTCGGATGGATCGCCGGCACGATTGTGCTCACGTTGCCCATGTCCGTCGAACCCATCGAGCGCCGGGACTCCTGGTCCACGACTTTGCGCCCGAGCGCCTCTACGTTGGCGCGGTACGCGTCCGCCAGGGCGCGGTTCGTGCGCATCGCCTCGTAGCGGGAATCTTCGCCCCAGCGGTGCTTCAGCTCACATCCTGTCGCCACCGCCGCGCCCTCGAAGCAGGCCAGCACCTTCGGCTTCAGCACCTCGTCCATGTACTCGTCGTCCTCGCTGCGGATCAGGAGCTGCGCCGCCGTGTGGTGCGGGATCACGTTCACTGCTTGCCCGCCGTCCGTGATGATGCCGTGAACGCGCGCGGAGTCTCTGATCTGCTGCCGGAGCAGGCCGATGTTCACGAAGGCGGCCACCATCGCGTCCAGCGCGTTCAGGCCCGCCTCCGGCCGCGCGGCCGCGTGGGCGGCCTTGCCTTCGAACTCGACGTCCAGCTCCAGGCACGCCAGCGCGAACGCCACGGCTGTGTTTCTGTTACCGGGATGCACGAGCATCGCGCACTCGAGGCCGTCGAACGCCCCGCGTGCCGCCATGTAGACCTTGCCACCCGCCGCCTCCTCTGCCGGCGTGCCGATCACCATCACCGTTCCGCCTGTCTCTTCCAGAAGCGGCTTCAACGCGATCGCCGCCGCGCACGACGCCGTCCCGATGATGTTGTGCCCGCAGCCGTGCCCCACGCCCGGCAGGGCGTCGTACTCCGCCAGGAACGCCAGCCGCGGCTCGCCTGACCCGACGGACGCCCGGAATGCCGTCGCTATCTCGCAGATGCCGCGCTCTACGCCGAACCCGTTCGCTTCCAAAAACGCCGCCAACATCTCAGCCGACTTGTGCTCCTCGAAAGCGATCTCAGGATTGCTATGAATGCGCAGCGATAGCTCGAGCAGCTCCTTGCGGCGCTGGTCTACGTCTGCCGCCGCCCTCTGCTTTAACCCGTCACGATCAGACATCGCTCCTCATCATTCTTACCCTTGACCCTTAACCACCCTTCACCGATCACCCTCACCCATCACCCGCTACCCTTTCCCGCCCCTGTTATACTCTACGCCACCCATGGACTTGAAGCAGTTCGTTCGCGACATCCCCGATTTCCCGGAGCCCGGCATCCTCTTCCGCGACATCACCCCGCTCC
>CAYZLC010000084.1:0-1337 GCA_964479365.1 uncultured Dehalococcoidia bacterium | reverse complement strand
GAGTACCGCGACGCCGGGCTGAACGCCGTCGTAGCCATTGAATCGCGGGGTTTCCTCTTCGGGGCGCCCCTCGCCCAGAACCTGGGGGTCAGCCTCGTGCCCATACGCAAAGCCGGCAAGCTACCCGCCGCGCACATCAGCGTCGAGTACTCCCTCGAGTACGGCACCAGCCAGCTCGACATCCACGAAGACGCCCTCAAGCGCGGCGATAAAGCCGTCATCATAGACGACCTCCTCGCCACCGGCGGCACCGCCAACGCCGCCGCTAAGCTCGTGGAGCTCCTCGGCGCCCGCGTGCACGCCATCGCCTTCCTGATCGAGCTGGCGTTTCTGAAGGGGCGCGAGCGGCTTCGCCCCTATGAGGTGCTTTCGCTGGTCACCTACGCATGACCATTGGCAGCACGAGGGATTACCACAAGGCGCTTGAGATGCGTCTATAATTGGCGACGCTAATCCGGAGGGAGCCCAACATGAGCAATCCTTACGAGACCGCTCTCGAACGTAATCCCGCGAACTACGCGCCGTTGACGCCGCTCGTGTTCATCGAGTGGAGCGCCTATGTGTACCCGGAGCGCACGGCGGTGATCCACGGAGCGCGGCGGTTCACGTGGACGGAGACGTATGCGCGCTGCCGGCGGCTTGCCTCGGCGCTCGCGAAGCGGGGCATCGGGTTGGGGGATACGGTGGCGCTGATGGCGGCGAATACGCCGGAGATGTACGAGGCGCATTTCGGAGTGCCGATGACCGGGGCCGTGCTGAATACGCTGAACACCCGGCTGGACGCGGAGGCGATCGCCTTCATGCTCGGGCACGGCGATGCGAAGGTGCTCATCACGGACCGCGAATTCTCCGCGACGATCGCGGGCGCACTGTCGAAGCTCGAGCAGCGGCCGCTCGTAATCGATATCGACGATCCCGAGTACGATGGGCCGGGCGAGCGGCTGGGGGAGCTGGACTACGAGGCGTTCATCGCGCGAGGTAACCCGGAGTACGCCTGGCAGCGACCGGCGGACGAGTGGCAGGCGATCTCGCTTAATTACACATCCGGGACGACGGCCAATCCGAAGGGCGTCGTGTATCACCACCGGGGCGCCTATCTGAACGCGATCGGGATGATACTGCAATGGAGCATGCCCCGGCACTCCGTCTACCTGTGGACGCTGCCGATGTTCCACTGCAACGGCTGGTGCTTTCCGTGGACGATGGCGGCGAACGCGGGCACGAATGTCTGCCTCAGACGCGTCGATCCGGCGCTGATCTTCCGCGCGATTAAGGAACATCGGGTGAGTCACTACTGTGGGGCGCCGATCGTACACAACACGCTCATCAATGCTCCC
>CAYZLC010000083.1:0-7908 GCA_964479365.1 uncultured Dehalococcoidia bacterium | reverse complement strand
CCAACCTGAACGGCCTCGATACCCAGCCCAATACCGCCGATGACGACTTCACGCTTGCACCGACCTCCCCCGCCATTGACCGGGGGATGGACCCCCGGACCCTGGGCCTCAATTCCAGCTTCAATTCCCTGTTCGAGGCCGACTTCAACGGGGAGGGGCGCCGGCCCCGGGATGGGAATGGGAGCGGCACCGCCGAGTTCGATATCGGCGCCCTTGAGGCGGGGGTGACCGCCCGGCCCACGATCAGCGCCCTGAACCCGTCTTCTGGCGTCCACGGCAAGACCATCACCCTCACCGTCACCGGGGAGCGCCTCGGGGGCGCCACCGCCCTCATTTTCCTCAAGGACGGGAACCCGGATTCCGCGATCACCGCCACCAATCTCTCCGTGAACCCCGAGGGGACCCAGCTCACCGCCACCGTCACGATCGCAGCTGCCGCAACGCTCGGCCCCCGGATTGTCACGGTCACGACCCCCGAGGGGACCTCGGATGCGACTGCCACGTCCGGCAACACCTTCACCGTCCTCGGCCAGATCACCCTGGTCCCGGACTTCATGAGCCTTGTGGAGGGGCAGAACGGGGGCCTCACCGTCCAGCTCTCGGCGCCCGCCCCGACGGGGGGACTCATCGTTACGCTCGAGAGCGCGAACACGACCATCGCCACCGTCCCGGCCAGCGTCACGGTGCCCGCCGGGGCCACCAGCGCCCCGACGAGTGTCACGGGCGTCTTGGAGGGCACGACAAACATCACCGCCTCGAACTCGGGCTTCGAGCCGGGCCATAGCGTAGTGACCGTCCGGGCCCCCGTTCCGACCATCAGCAGCTTCAATCCCAGCAGTGGGAAGGTCGGAACCACCGTGGTCATTTCGGGGACTGGGTTCCGCCTCGCCCCCAGCGCCAACACCGTCCGCTTCACCGGCCCGAATAGCACCTGGGTGGCGGCGACCGTCTCGGCCGCCACGAGCACCAGCCTCACCGTGACCGTGCCCACAGGCGCCATCACCGGTCCTCTCCAAGTCAGCACCTCGGGAGGCATCGCGACCTCCACCGGCTACTTCATCGTCCTGCCGACGCTGGACTTCACCTTGGTGGTCGAACCCTCAACCGCGACGGCCGTGGCCGGCACGAGCGTGAACCTGAAGGTGAGCACGGCCACCACCGGCGGCTACACGGGCCTCACCACTCTCAGCACTGGCTCTCTCCCCGCTGGAGTCACCGGAACCTTCACCCCACCGAACCTCGGCCCCAACGTCTCGGGCCTCCTCACCCTCACGACCTCGGGCAGCACCCCCAGCAGCTCCTCGATCGAGGTTCGCGGGACCGCCACCATCGAGGGCGCCGCCGTCACGCGCACTGCGACTGGCGCGCTAAATGTGCAGGCCACCGGACAGACTTCTCTGGCGGGACAGGTCCTGGATGAGAATGAGAAACCGATCGCTGGCGTGAGCATCAAGCTCGGGGGCAGCACGATAACGACGCTGGGGACAACGGATGCCGCTGGGAACTTTCTGGTGAACCTCTCCGTCGCCGGCCCCCAGGTGTTCCTGATTGATGGCTCCACCGCGAACGCCCCGACGGTGACCTACCCGACGATCCCGGTGACGGTGACCATCCAGGCCGGGGCGGTCAACACCCTGGGCTATGTCCCACACCTGATGGCCCACCCGCGGGGACAGACGATCCCCATTCTGAGTGGACAGGAGACAGTGCTTGCCCCCGCCCAGATCCCGGGCCTGGAGGTGCGAATCCCCGCGGGGACTACGATCATCGGCTGGGATGGGCAGCCGAACACGGAGATCGGGGTGATCGCGGTGCCCGCGGATCGCTCGGGCGCTCCCCCGATCCCCGCGGGAGAGTTCTCGAAGACGATCTACGCCTACACCTTCGGAAAGGTGGGGGGCGGGACCCCCTCGCAACCGGTTCCCATCACGTACCCGAATGACCTTGATGCCCTGCCGGGGGAGCAGGTGGATCTCTATTTCTACGACGAAGCCCCCGATGGGAGCCGCCCGAACGTGTGGGTGAAGTACGGGACCGGTACTGTGTCCTCCGATGGAACGAAGATCGTCCCCGACACTGATCCGAGCACAGGCAAGCGCTACGGGGTTCCCCGCTTCTGCTGCGGCTACAACCGGGCCGCCCGGCGGGTGCCCACGAGCGATCGACTCCGGGGCCCCTACGGCGACGCGGGCGGCGACCCGGTGGAGCTCAAGACCGGGGCCTTGGTCCTGACCAAGACAGATCTCGTCCTCCCTGGCCGCATCCCGCTAGTGGTCACCTGGACTTACCGCACTGGCGTAAGCAGCGTGGGGCCCTTCGGGATCGGGACGAGCTGGGACTACGACCGCTTCCTGGTCCCGCCGCCGAATGGCTCGCCCGACTTCCTCCAGCTCGTCCTGGCGGGGGACTACTTCATTCCCTTCGCTCGCCAAGCGAATGGAAGCATCCAAAACACCCAGGATCCCGCGTACCGAGGTGCCCGAGTGACCCTGGAGCCCGGCCTGCGGGTCCTCCGTTTCAAGGATGGGACTACCTGGCGCTTCCGGACAAGCGACGGCCTCCTGGTGAGCCAGACGGACCGAAATGCCAATACCGTCACGATCAGCCGGGACACCCAAGGCCGGGTGACGGCCCTCACAGAGCCTGCGGGGCGCCAACTCACCTTCACCTATACTGGGACGAACCTCCGGATCGACCGGATCACCGATCCCCTGGGCCGAACGGTACAGTACACGTACGACGGCCAGGGACGCCTCACGAGCGTCACCGATCCGGCCGGAGGCATCACCCAGTACACGTATGATGCGAACCACCGCATGCTCACACTCACGGATCCCCGCAACATCACCTTCCTCACCAACGAGTATGACGCACAAGGGCGGGTCATCCGCCAAACGCAAGCCGACGGCGGGGTGTTCACCTTCGAATATACCGTCAGCGGCGGCTTCATCACCTCCACCACCGTCACCGATCCCCGAGGCAACCGCACGACCTCCCGGTTCAACAACTTCGGCTACCTGATCAGCCAAACTGACGCCCTCGGGCAAACCACAACTTTCGAGCGCCAGCCCGGGACCAACCTGCTTTTCAGCACCACCGATCCGCTCGGCCGCGTCACGCGATTCAGCTACGACGGGAACGGCAACGTCACCGCCATCACGGATCCCTTTGGCAATACGCGCATCTTCACCTATGACCCCACCTTCAACAAGGTCACCAGCATCACGGACCCCCTCGGGAACCTCACCACCTTCGAGTACGATGCTCAAGACAATCTGATCACCATCAGCGACCCGCTCCAGAACACCCGGCCCCCAGCGGAACGCTTGAAGACGACCTTGACCTACAACAGTGCGGGTCAGCCACTCAGCACCACCGATCCCCTCGGCAACACCGCAACCTTCGAGTATGACACCGCTGGGAACCTCGTCCGGACCATTGACCCCCTCGGCAACGCCACCACACGGACCTACGACTTGGTGTCCCGCCTAATTGCCCAGGCGGACCCCCTAGGCAAGGCAACTCGCTTCAGTTATGATGCCCTCAACCGGCTGGTGAGCATGGTTGACGCCTTGAACGGGGTCACGGGCTTCGGCTACGATCCCAACGGCAACCTCCTTGCGGTGACGGACGCCCGGGGCAATAGCATCACCCACGAATACGACTCCATGGACCGCCTCAGCCGCCGGATTGACCAGCTCGGCAAGGCGGAGACCTTCAGCTACGACGGCAACGGGAACCTTGTGAGTACCACGGACCGGAAGAACCAGACCACGACCTTCACCTACGATCCGCTGAACCGGCGGGTGCGGGCGGAGTATGCCGATGGCGGCATGGCGACTTTCTCGTACGATGCCAGCAGCCGCCTGCTCCAGGCCGATGACACCGCCGATCCCCATCGGCCGATCAGCATGGCGTATGACCCCCTGGATCGGCTTCTCGCGGAGACCACGGCTTTGGGAACGGTCAGCTATGTTTACGACGCCCTGGGCCGCCGGACCCACATGACAGTGAGCGGTCAGTCCCCGGTGACCTACACGTATGACGCCAACGCCCGGCTGCGGACCATCACGCAAGCACCGCTCGATCCGGTGGACATCCAGTACGACGCCGCGAGTCGCCGCACCCTGCTTACCCTCCCGAACGGGGTCTCCACTGAATACGTCTACGACGTCAGCGCTCGGCTCACGGCTCTTATCTACCGCAACGTCCTCGGCTCCCTCGGCGACCTCACCTACCAGTACGACCCCGCTGGCAACCGCACCGCCGTCGGCGGCTCCTTCGCCCGAACGTTGCTCCCAGATTCCGTCCCCTCTGCCACGTACGACGCGGCCAACCGGCAGCTCACCTTCGGCGGGAGCGCGATAAGCTTCGACGACGACGGGAACCTGGCGACCCTCACCGACCCGAGCGGGACCACCACCTACACATGGGATGCGCGGAACCGGCTCACGGGGATGGGCGGCCCCAACGTCACCGCCAGCTCCGCCTACGACGGCCTTGGCCGGCGCGCGCGGAAATCCATCAATAGCCTGTTGACCCAGTTTCTCTATGACGGCGCAGACATCGTGCGGGAGTTGGGTGGGGGCGCTGAGGCCGCCTACCTCCGGACGCTGAGCATCGACGAGGCCCTTACCCGGACGGACGTGGTCGATACGGTCCACTTCCTCGCCGATGCGCTCGGGAGCATCGTGGCGCTCACCAACCCGGTGGGAGGCGTCGCCGCCGCTTACTCCTATGAACCCTTCGGACGGACCGAGGTCTCGGGGATCGCTGCGCCACATCCGTTCCAGTACACGGGGCGGGAGAACGATGGCACGGGGCACTACTACTACCGGGCGCGGTACTACAATCCGGGCCTCCACAGGTTCGTCAGCGAGGATCCGATTGAACTTGAAGCCGGCGATCTGAACCTGTACTCCTATGTCTTCAATAGGCCTTTGAACTTCACAGATCCAATGGGATTAGAGGTTCTCCTGCTTGGCAGACAGCCGTTTGTAATGAGATATCCCGGAGTTTCAAGGCTGGCCCCACAACAGAAGCATGTTCCACCAACTCGAAACCTTCGCCCAACGCCACAACGGCCACCTCAGCCCGTTGAATGGCAGCCCCCCCCGCCTCCAACTAGCTGGTGGGCAGAGCTCCTCCGGAAGATATCAGATCTTCTGGGAGGCAACGAAATTGGTGGGGCCCAATCCGGACGCGGAATTTCGACTCCAGGAATGCGGGATTCTGGATCGATGCCAACTCCACCGCTGCCAGGGCCACGGGAAAAGCCACCGACAAGTCCCCTTGGGCCCCCATTGCCTCCGGACTGGGCATGAGCGTGGCTAAGCGCGGCTGTGTGCATAGAACCGGAGCACAATAGATCTGCGCGTTGACACCCGCGATCTCTCGCATGCGGAATATCTCACGGAATCATTAAGGACCGACCGGCGGCCGAGTGCCAGGTGGCTAGAGCAACCTCGCACCCTCTAGAGCACGACATGATTTAGAGACAACATAACGCATTTCAAGGTAACTCCAAGCGAGCAAACGATCGCCCAGAGACTGCTGAGTTTCTCCGTGCAGGAGCATCATCGCATAATGCCTCCTAAGATCGAGGACTTCGCCAGCATCAAACCGGTTCCATTCGATGGTGTCATGCTTGTTAATAGCCTTCTGGGGGTACTCCCTAAGGAGCACTTAGTCGGTCTCGAGAGAATTAGCTTTGTAGACAGATTGTCGCGCGAGAAGCAACGAGGCAGTCGAGCTGCTTATTTCAGCGCGACACCAGGGGCTGGGGCACGTATTGAGATTTCCATCAAAGCAATCTGCGCAAGAACTCCAACCGTCTTATTTCGCATGCCCTTCCTGCTTCGCATTTACATAGCCGACACCCTCTATCATGAGATTGGACACCACTATAATAAGCAGCTACGACACGGCATCGATCGGACGATCAGCGAGGTCGAAGCGGAACGCTATAAGAAGGTCATGCTGCGCAAAGCCTTTCCTCTCTGGCGCGTGCTTTTGATGCCTCTGAGGCCCCTCGTAAGGTGGCTCCTGCGTAGATCGGAGAAAGCGGTTTAGTCCCCGAAAAATAGGGGACGGAATGGGGTCCATAAAAAATATAACTTTCTGCGGAAGTCGCTTCGCCCTCAGATTTCCGGTATCCCACCCCGCCTCTGGTTCGCCATTCCAAAAATGCGACGGCTGTGGCCGGGTACCCGCTGGGTGCCAGCGTAAATCTGAAGGTCAGCACCGTCACCACCGGCAGCTACACCGGCCTCACCACCCTCAGCACCGGGCCGCTCCCTGCCGGAGTCACCGGAACGTTCACGCCGCCGAACCTCGGCCCCAACGTCTCGGGCCTCCTCACCCTCACGACCTCGGGAAGTACGCCGAGTAGCTCCTCAATTGAAGTCAGGGGCACGGCCACGATCGAGGGCGCAGCCGTCACGCGGACGGGGACCACCCTCCTGAATGTGCAGGGCGCCGGCCAGACAGTTCTGGCGGGACAGGTGCGGGACGAGAACGAGAAACCGCTTGCAGGCGTGACCATCAAGCTGGGCGGCACCACCCCGACCACCCTCGGCACCACCGACGCCGCCGGCAACTTCCTGGTGAGTCTTTCGGTCGCCGGCCCCCAGGTCTTCCTCATAGATGGCTCGACCGCGAACACCCCGACGGTGACCTACCCGACGATCCCGGTGACCGTGAACATCCAAGCTGGCGTGGTGAACAGCTTGGGCTACAGCCCACACCTGATGGCCCACCCGCAGGGAACGACCATCCCCATTCTGAGTGGGCAGGAGACGGTGCTTGCCCCCGCCCAGATCCCGGGCCTGGAGGTGCGCATCCCAGCGGGGACCACGATCATCGGCTGGGATGGACAGCCGAACACCGAGATCGGGGTGATCGCCGTGCCGGCGGATCGCTCTGGGGCCCCCCCGATCCCGGCGGGCCAGTTCTCCCGGACCATCTATGCCTACACCTTCGGAAAGGTGGGGGGCGGCACTCCCTCGCAGCCAGTCCCCATCACCTACCCGAATGACCTCGACGCCCTCCCGGGCGAGCAGGTGGATCTCTACTTCTACGACGAGGCCCCGGATGGGACTCGGCCCAACGTCTGGGTGAAGTACGGCACGGGGACCGTCTCCTCGGATGGGACGAAGATCCTCCCTGACCTCGATTCCGCCACCGGGAAGCCCTACGGGGTGCCCCGCTTCTGCTGTGGCTATAACCGGCCCGCCCGGCGGGTGCCCACGAGCGATCGGCTCCGGGGCCCCTATGGCGACGAGGGTGGAGACCCCGTGGAGCTCAAGACGGGGGCCTTTGTCCTGGCCAAGACGGATCTTGTCCTCCCGGGTCGCGTCCCCGTGGTGGTCACCCGGACTTACCGGGCCGGCGTGGGGAGCGGGGGACCCTTTGGGATCGGGACGAGCTGGGACTCCGACCGCTTCCTGGTCCCACCGCCCAATGGCTCACCCGACTTCCTCCAGCTCGTCCTGGCGGGGGACTACTACCTTCCTTTCGCCCGCCAACCGGATGGGAGCTTCCAGAACAGCCAAGATCCCACCTACCGGGGCGCCCGGGTGACCCTGGAGCCCGGCCTACGGGTCCTCCGTTTCAAGGATGGGACTACCTGGCGCTTTCGGACGCAGGACGGGCTCTTGGTGAGCCAGACGGATCGAAATGCCAATACCGTCACGATCAGCCGGGACACCCAGGGCCGGGTGACGGCCCTCACGGAGCCTGCGGGGCGGCAGCTCACGTTCACCTATACGGGGACGAACCTCCGGGTGGACCGCATTACCGATCCCTTGGGCCGAACGGTGCAGTACACCTACGACGGCCAGGGACGCCTCACGAGCGTCACTAATCCGGCCGGGGGCATCACCCAGTACACGTATGATGCGAACCATC
>CAYZLC010000082.1:0-7983 GCA_964479365.1 uncultured Dehalococcoidia bacterium | reverse complement strand
AGTTGGCCAGACCAGCTGGAACCGTACCATGAAGGGATCTTGGGCCGATGAGCCACAAGGTCCTTTTTCTTTTTCCAAGGAGTTGATCCATGAACCAACGAACCAACCGCCCATCGGCGCGCTTTCCGCTCGGCCAGATTGTCGCCACCCCCGGCGCCCTGGATGCGCTGCGCGAGGCCCAGCAAGAGCCGCTTGCGCTACCGCTCTGCTCCCTCGTCCATGCTCGGCATTACGTTGCCGACGGTCTAAAGGTCCGCACATAGTCCGCTGCCTCCGCTTGCGTGGCATAGCGAAACCGCTGGCCTTCCATTTGTTCTTCCACCGACTTCACCATCAGGGGTGCCTTCTCTCCCGCATATTGGTACACCGGTCGCATCCTCTCCGGCTGGTTGTAGCTTACGAGCGGTGGCCGTTTGACATACCAGTCTTCGATCTCCGGCATCTGCGCAATGGCGACGGCCGTTTCCATGTCTTCCGTCTCCGCCACCAGTTGTTCAACCAGGGTCAGCGCATCCCGCTCCGCCGCCGCCAGCGCCGCCTCACTGCTGATGGCTTCCGCCTCGGTTTGCTGCCAAAACCACTCCTCATCATCAAAGCGTTCGCCAGGGCGGTAGGTGGGCGCCGGGTCGTACTCAACCGGTGTCGCCTCAACTTCAGCCTCAAACGCTTTGTCAAGTTCATCATTGAGCAGCTCTTGGAAGGCGGGTGCTGTGGCCAGTTTCCGATTCACCCAGCGAAAGTTTTTCAGCGCTATCACCCCATACTCCGGCACCAAGGCTTGATTCCACCCGCAAATCACCCCAATACGCGACTGCGTTCGTCCTGTGATCCACACGATATGCTTGGGGTCGATTTCCGCTCTGGTCGTCACCATGCCATCCGTCATAATCGGCTCGTAGCATGGCCCCGGTGCAGAACCGCGTAGGGTGGGGAGTTCAACCGGCGGTAGATGCTCACCCAACCACAGAATGGCCCGGACGATGACCGCACCGTGCGGCGCAGCCTTGGGCACTAAGACCTCGACCTCTCTCCCCTGCTTATCGGCGCTAGCCAGTTGGCGCATCGCTTTACTTACCACATTAAACCTGTCCTGCAATTCGCGCCACAGCCACGCCCGAAACTGCTGGATTGCCTCTTCTTCAGATAACGCACACTCAGACAGGGCAAACTGGTTCTGCAAGGGCGATACGTTGCGCGGCCCATCGCCGATCCGTGTCCACGCCCGGTGGCGGTAGCCGCTGCCGCTGGATTCCGTGTATTCAAGTCTGACCATCTACTACTGTTCTATCACAGCCGCGCGCGCTGTCAAGCCCGCAAATTCTTGAGGAATTTGCGGGCGCCGCCACGCGCCATCAGTTCGGCCGTGCCAACACTCTTGCACGCACCAGCGACGAGGGTTTGACAACCATTGACAGCGCACGCCTGGGCTGTGATCGGGAGGAAGGTGTAGTTGCACAAGTGATGGTGTGTCTTTGCGGGAGGAGGTGATACGCGATGCCATTGCATACGAGAAGGTGAGCAGGCCGGTGTTCATCCCCGGCCAACGAGCGGACGCAGAGAGTAGTATCGTTCAGTAACCAAGTGTCTATTCGCTACCGGAAGGACCTTCAGGCCAGCGCGCCGAAGGTCTTTTTTCTGTGCCAAGGAGAAACACAATGAAGCCAAGTCCTACCATGCAGCAGGTGGTGCAGCAGTTAGTCGAGCGTCATGGCGTTGATCTGTCCCCGCTCGGCGCGTTCCTGCGCTTGGACCTGCCCGACCACGATTCGCTGGTGATTGATCATCTGGGCGAGGCGCAGATGGCCGTGCTGCACTGCTTCGCAGAAGGCGGCGAGTGGAAGGTAGACCGTGAGGCACTTTTCTTCACCGGCTACCCGCCCGACTGGATCCCGCTGGAGATCACCCAACTCGCCACCGGCTGGACGGCTTACGCCAAGCTCGATGCGACGGGGCGACACCTCGTGCGCATCAATCACTGTGGCCAGGAGAAGCTGGCCGAGTTCACCGAACGCTGGGCCCACACCCTGCTGCGCCAAAACTGGTTGGCGCAAGGTGTCCCCTATGAACCCTGGACGCCGCCCTCACGAAAGGAGCTGCGATGAAGACGCAACCGACGAAGCAACCCCCGCTGTTCCCGTTAGGTCAGGTGGTGGCCACGCCCGGCGCGCTGGCCGCCTTGCACGAGGCCGGTCAAACGCCGGCGGAATTGCTCCGGCGCCATAGTGTGGGTGACTGGGGCGAGCTGCCGGCAGAGGATATTCGGGAGAACGAGCTATCCCTCCAAGAAGGCTACCGGCTCCTGAGCGCCTACACCCTGGCCAGCGGCCAGCGGTTGTGGATTATCACCGAGGCAGACAGGTCAGCGACGACCTTGCTGTTGCCCCAGGAGTACTGAAGGGTCGCCGCCGACCCTCCCGTGGGCATGGAGGCCACGACGAACCTGAGCGAGGGTGAATTTCTGGACGCCGTGCTGGAACACCTGCGCAGCGGTCAGCAACCACCCTACGCCAGGTTGACGGATGAAGACCTGGCAGCCATCGAGGACGAACGGATCGGCGAGCATTTCTCGCGCTATCCATTCCTGTATTGAACGACCGACGAGTGAGTGACCTTTGCTAGAAAGGAAAGAACGATGAGTACCGAGAAGATGAACGACATCCTGCAGGCCTTGAAACAGCCGTTTCACCCTGCCAATGTCTACTGGAAGCCCGGCAGCGTCAACAGCGACAAAACCAAAGCATTGGCGATGCCCTATGCGACCCTGCGTGCCTACCAGAATCGTCTGGATGAGGTCTGCGGCGCGAATTGGTCCGTCACCTACACCCCCTGGGGCAACCGCCTGGTCTGCCATTTGACCATCGGCGGCGTCACCCGCAGCAGCACCGGCGAACCGGACAGCCAGGCGGAAAAGTCGGAAATCGCCGGCACCGCAGCGGAGGCACAAGCGTTTAAGCGCGCCTGTGCAATGTGGAGTCTCGGCAGGTATCTCTACCATCTGCCGACCGTGTGGGTGGACTACGACGCCCAGGCCAAAGCGTTCACCGCCCAAGCCAAAGCCAAACTGGAGGGCATCGTGGCGTTGCACTATCAGCGCGCGTTGCAGCCAGAGACGGTTGAAGAACCGTCACCGTCGCCCGCAGCCGAGGACACGGCAACCCCTGTGCAGAATGAGGCGCTGGCGACGTTGCGCCGGCAGTTCCACCGCTTGGGTCGTGAGGTGTACGGCGACGAGTGGAATCAGGTGCGCCACCACAATGTGGAGCGTATCACGGCAGGCCAGAGCACGAGCGCCAACGATCTGACGGCGGAGCAACTGCAAAAGCTGATCGACGGCTTGAAAAGCCTCAAGCGTCAGCGCAAGACTGCTCGTGCGGATCAGAAGCAAGCGCAGACGGCAGCTTGAGGGAACCACCCTTGAAGCGAAAGGAGCAGAACCATGAAAACCGCACCGAAGTTGCAAGCGTTCATCCTGCAACTGGCGGAGAAGCACGGCGTGGCGATCCAGCAGCCAGGCGCTCACCTGCGCCTGGAGCTGGACGCGGGAGCCCCCTGGGCGCGTTTAATCATCGAGCACCTGGGCGCCAGCCGCATCGCCATCGCCCACCAACTCCACCTGTTCAACGACTGGGTGGCCGATCCGGAGCTTGTCCTCTGGACTGAGGATGAGGTCGGGTGGGCGCCGATTGAGGTCAACCAGGTTCAGGGTGGTTGGCAGAGTTATGCCGAGCTTGACCCCAACGGCGATCTGGAAGTCTTTCCCGATCCCCAGGGTCAAGCTGCACTGGCCGACCTGGCTGAGGCAGTGGCCGCCCACCTCACAGCGCAGGGCTGGCTGGCGCACGGCCGCCGACTGTCGGACTCGTTTTGGCCGCTGGCCGACGATGAGCCGTCCGGGCGCATGGCGGGTTGTCAGAGCACCAACCATACCCATTGCTATGGCGAATTGTGGCAATGCGCTGCGTGCGGGAAAACGGTGTGCTACGCCGAAGGCACCGATGACCACCCTGAGTTATGTGATGACTGCTGGGTGAAGCACCAGGCGCCGCAGGCAGTGTTCAACGAGGAGGCAGACGATGTCCCCTTCTGACGGCATGGAGCAACTGGTCCACGACCTGATCGAGCGCTACGAAGCGGACGTGCTGCCCTCCGGGCTGCTCTATCTGGAGCTGCGGCGCAAAGGCCACGGCATCCTGATCATTGAGGAGAAAGTGAAGCAGCATCAGATGCGGGTGCGCTATCAGCTCTTCGATGCCGAGGGCAACCCGGTGCCGGAACCAGAGATCGTCTTTCACATCGGCCACGATGGCTACTGGCTTCCCGTTGCCATCGACCGCGTGAGCGCCGGCTGGCACACCTTTGTCGATCTGGACTTGGGACGTGGCGAGCTCATCCTCACCGACCCCAAGAATCAGGCTGCGCTGGCCTCCTTTGCCAATTTCTGGGCGGAAGTTCTGCGCACCCAAGGTTGGCTGAAGTATGCCACGAAGTACCACGGCGAGCCCTACGAGCTGTCGGAACCAGACGATGCTCTGGTGCAACCTCCGGAGATTCAAGACCTCTGGGATGGGGTCGATGAGTACGGCCAATGCCTGGCTACCGATGGGTGCTGGGTAGACATTGAGGGGACGTGTGAACACGGCCATCCATCCTGGCTGGCGGCGTTAGGGCTTGTGTAGCGAAGCTGAGGTAGGCTTGATAGGGAAAGGGAAAACTGCTCACCCTTGGATTCATGCATGACGCCCGTTCATGACTCATTTGCGCGAGACATGCGAACGGCGTTTTGTTTGTATCCTGCTCAGGTGAACAGTTTGAAAAGCATCCTATCAAGAGAATTGTGATCGTGCAAAAACGGGCAAGGTAGCCAACCATCGGAGGGAGTAGTCCCTTATTTCTCTCGTACGCTCGTACGATTGATTTTTGCTTTCCTCCGCTCCGATGGTTTTTTCGTTCAGGAGGAGGCTCTTCATCGATTTACCTGTTGACATCATGGTGTCAAAATAGTAAACTCGCTCCAGAGGAGGTGAAACACATGGAGAAACAACGCATCCAAGTTTATGCCGATGAAGAGATGAAACGCCGCATTGAACTGGCCGCGGCTAAATATAATGTGCCTGTCACCGAGTACTGCCTGCAGGCGATCACCCAACAACTGGCCGATGATGATCTGCTGGAGGAAGAGCAGATTCATATTGCCATCGCACCCGGCAAACGGAAAGACGATACCCTCATTGCCGATCTACGCGCGCTGCGAGAGGCAATCCTTGCCGATCGGGGCGGGAAGCCGATTGAAGTGGATGACTTCATCGAGCAGATGCGTGAAGAACGAGACTATGAACTCACCGGTCTGCGTTGATGCCAGTCTGCTTGTCCGTACGCTCGTGCCGGGTCCCTTCAGTCAGGAGGCCGAAGCACGCCTGGCCGCATGGCAACGAACAGACAGCCCGCTGATTGCGCCGGCGCTTCTGGCATTTGAGGTGACCACCACCTTGCGCCGGATGGTCTATCTGAACGCGCTTCTGCCGGCCCGGGGTGAGGCCGCCTTTGCCGCCTTTCTGCGCATCCCGCTGCGCCTCTCTCACCGAAAAGGAATCTTTCCGCTGGCTTGGGAGCTCTCTAAGCAATTCAATCTTCCCCGCGCCTATGACACTGCCTATCTTGCCCTCGCACAGTTAAGCAACTGTGACTTCTGGACAGCGGATGAGAAGCTCTACAACGCTGTCCGTCATCAACTGCCGTGGGTGAAGTGGATCGGACAGTCGGCGCCACCTGTCAACGGCGCCGAGAGCAATTAGGAAAAAGAATCACCAAACTCTACCCCAAAGGATTTTAGCGACAACCACTGGTTTCGCCCAACGATGAAATGGTCAAGCAATTTCACGTCAAGCAGTTTCCCCGCCTCATACGCCAGCTGCGTCACGCGGACATCCTCGGGGCTGGGGGAGACATCTGAAGAGGGGTGACAGTGGGACATGATGATGGCGGCGGCATTGAGCCGTAGCGCCGGTTTATAGAGTTCGGCGATCCGGATATACGCTGCGTTGATCGTTCCCCGATAGACCATACTCTGGTGCGTTATCCGGTTTTTCGTGTTCAAGAGCAAGACCCAGACTTCTTCTTGCTCAAAGGCCTCAAATGGCGTGTACACGTGGGAGAGAAGGTAGGCGCCGGCGATATCCGGCGAGAGCACCTTGACATCCTCTTTTACTTCATACGTGAACCGCAGGCTCTCCGCTTGTTGTACATCCTGTGACTGCTGACCAAAGTCAAGCCCTAACTGATACCTCGATGGTGTATGCCCCTTTGACCGCTCCATAGGGTGTATCTTACCCTACGGACGCGGCGATTTCTACCTATCTTCTGGTCGACGTGCGACCCACCGCACATGTTCGGCGACATCCTCATCATACTCAAGCAAGATGCGGTGGGCATGACCAGTAATCTGCTGGGCAAACTCCGGCTGTCCGTTCTCCTGCAGGTGGGCAATGATGGCCACCACCAGATTCGAGAGCTGGTTGATGACCGCCTGATACTGCGGCTCGGTCAGCGCATACAGCGGCTCCAAATCCGCATCAAATGCGGGTTGTGCTAGAAAATCACTCCTGAGCGGCGGTTCGTTTTCCATCCTCTCCAGTATAGCCCATCGCTTCCTCGCTGAGAAGGACCGTTGTAACTTCCAGCGGTCGGCCGGCAATGCCCTTGAGGGCACGCTTGAGCACAGCCAGCGTTCCGGGGTGCTCCAGTTGGTGCATCCACGTTTCAGCATCAAAGCCCAGCGACACGGTATCCTCTGAGCAAGTGAGCACGTACGCCCGGGTACAGAGCTGATACAGATGGGGTTGGCCATGCTTACATTCGGTACACACCTCCTGCCAGAACCGCTCATCCGCCTCAGTGGTGCCGTACTGTTCATGCAGTCGGCGGCGCCATTCCCCCTGCTTTGCGGCGCACTGCGCTGCAAACCTCTGCCGCTGTTGCTCAGCCTGTGCCTGTGCCGCTGCCAATGCCGCTGCCTCAGCTTTCTTTCGCTCCCACTCAGCGGCCGAGAGATACCCATCTGGTGGGGCGTAATCTTCCTCAATCGCCCGCCGCAGCCAACCGCGCGGATTCTGCACTTTGTCCGGCTGATGGTCTTGGAGAAAATCGAGACAGGCCAACTTTTCTTCAATTCGCTCGCGGCTGAAGCGGCTGGCCAAGCGCTGCGCCACCCGGGGCGCAATGCCAACGGCAATCAGGGCGCCAGCGCCCGCTTGGCCTGGGGCGGGGGGATCAAGGGGGGTGGGGTCTTCCTTCACAGACAAGGGGCTGTGTTCTCGTGCTGGCCCTTTTCCCGTGTTGTTTGGTAGTAACGCATCGAATGTCTGTTGAATCAAAGCAGGAGAGGAAGCAACAACAACATCTGGAGATTGCGCAGTATGACCGCCACTGTTGTTGTTGTTCGTCAACGGAGTTGACGGTGTTCTTTGAGTTTTGTTCCGATGCTGGGTTTTGTTCAGTAGGTGTTGTTTGGGTCTCTGGCTGATACCACCCTGGTCTCCTGCTGAGACTAGGGGTAGTCTCTGGCTGATACCAGGGTGGTCGCGGGGTGCGACTACCCCCTGCTCAGGGGAGGGAGTCGCCACGTCCAGAAGAAGGTAGAGATTGGAGGAGTATTCCCCTTTGTCATTCACCTGGTGCCTCACGGCAATCAGCTGGAGTACCGTCAGTTTGGCAATCTCCCGAATCACTTGCGGGCGGGACATGCCGGTTCGCTTGGCAATTGTAGAGAGCGATGGCCAGCAGGTGCTGTCTTGGTTGGCAAAGCGGGCTAGCGCCAGGTACACGGCCAGGCCGTACGCCCCCAGGTGGGCGCCGAAGTTGTCCAGCAGCTCGTTGTCGATAGTGAAAAAGCCTTTGCGGCGACGGTCCCGGACACTAAAGGGCAGATCATCCGTGGATGGAGAACAGAAAGTGGATGGGGATGTGGTAATCATGGGAAGGTCTCCT
>CAYZLC010000081.1:4832-8009 GCA_964479365.1 uncultured Dehalococcoidia bacterium | reverse complement strand
CGACCAGCCGGACATCCGCGGCCGCAAGGCGATCCTTGAAGTCCACGCCAAGGGCAAGCCCCTGGACGGCGACGTGAGCCTGGAGGTGCTGGCCAAGCAGACGCCGGGCTTCTCCGGGGCGGACCTCGCCAACCTCATCAACGAGGGCGCGATCCTGGCAGCCCGTAGGGGCAAGAAGAAAATCCAAATGCCGGAGTTCAACGAAGCGGTTGACCGCGTGATCGCGGGACCGGAGCGCAAAAGCCGCGTCATCAGCGTGAAAGAGAAGGAGATCATCGCCTATCACGAGGCTGGGCACGCCCTGGTGGGGCATTCGCTGCCGAACGCCGATCCACCGTTCAAGATCAGCATCATCGCGCGCGGCATGGCCGGCGGCTTCACGCGTTTCCTGCCGGAAGAAGACCGGCACTTCTACAGCCGTAGCCAGCTCTTAGACCGTCTCTCCGCCGGTCTCGGTGGCCTCGTCGCAGAGGAGTTGGTCTTTGGCGAGAGCACCACTGGTCCGCAGAACGACCTCGAACACGCGACGCGCCTGGCGCGCCAGATGGTCACCCAGTGGGGCATGAGCGACAGGCTTGGGCCTCGCACCTTCGGGCGCAAGGAAGAGCTAGTGTTCCTGGGCCGTGAGATCTCCGAGCAACGCAACTACAGCGAAAAGGTCGCTGAGGAGATAGACGAAGAAGTGCGCCAGATCATCGACAAGGCGTACCAGACCGCAAAGAAGCTGCTAACCGACAACCGGGAGCGCCTGAACTCGATCGTTACCGTGCTTCTAGAGCAGGAGACGATCGAGGGCGATCCCCTCACGGCGCTGCTGAACGGCACGACGCCGGGAGACTCGGGTTCAGGCGCTAAGCCGGAGGAGCCAACGGCCCCCAAGGAAAGCGGCGAGCCCAAGAAGGGCGTCACGCAGCCGAAGCCGGGCCTGGCCTGGGAACCGCAATCGCGGCTGGAAAACCCTAGCGGCGGCTAGGCGCACTTCCGCGCTGGACACAGCCGGTTCGCCCCACTAGAATCGAATTTCGGGCCTGTCACACGGCCCGCTAACACCACGCGCAACACGGGAGGCACTCATCTACGCCATAATTCGCGCCGGGGGCAGGCAGTATCGCGTGCAACCGGAACAAACACTCGACATCGACCGCCTCGCGGCGGATGCCGGTGCGATGGTCGAGTTCCGAGAGGTCCTGCTCGTGGGCGGTGATGGCGACGTTCAGTTGGGCAGTCCCTTCGTTGAAGGCGCCCGTGTAGTCGCCGAGGTCCTGGACCAGGGCCGTGACAAAAAAGTCCTCGTCTTCAAGTACAAGAACAAGACTCGGTACCGCCGCCGTCACGGACACAGACAAGCCTACACCCGCCTCGCGATCCGTCAGATCTTGACCCACGGCGGCCAGGCCGCGGCGCCCGCAGAGGAGAAACCGGCGCGCCCGGCGCGAAAGCGCGCCGCGCCAAAGGCGAAGCCACCCGCAGCCGGCGAAGCCGAGATCGCCGCGCCGGAACCGCAGCTGGAGGCCGTCGAGGTACCCGCCGTGGCAGCGGTGGAAGCGCCGGAGGCAGCGGCGACGGCAAGACCCCACCGCGCTCCACGCCCCCGCAAGGCAGCCCAGGCGGAAACGCCCGCGACGGAGCCGGAAGGCGCCTCGGAGCCGGCCGCGGGAGGGGAGGCTAAGCCCGCGCGCAGGACGAGAGCGAAGAAGCCGGATACGGGGGAGTGATGCAAGATGGCTCATAAGAAAAGCGGTGGCAGCGCCAAGAACGGACGTGACTCTCAGAGCAAGCGCCTCGGCGTCAAGCGCTTCGACGGCGAGCTAGTGCTGGCGGGCACGATCATCGTACGGCAGCGTGGCACCCGCATACACCCCGGTATTAACGTAGGCGTAGGCCGCGACCACACCATCTTTGCTCTCACGGAGGGCAAAGTGAAGTTCGCGCCGTATAATAAGGAGGGACGCAAGAAGGTGAGCGTCCTGTCCAGCGAGTAAAGGAAAAAATGAAGGCGAAAATCCATCCAGAATACGTTGAGGCTACCATCCATTGCGCCTGCGGCAACACATGGGAAACACGGGCTACAAAACCGCAACTGCGCGTGGAGGTGTGCAGCCGTTGCCACCCGTTCTTCACGGGCGAGCAGCGGATAGTGGATACGGCCGGGCGCGTGGAGCGCTTCAAGCGCCGGTACGGCATGAAGTAGAACTGAACCACGTTCGCACTCTCGGGCCGGGGTACCCTCCGGCCCGATTGTCTTAGAGCGATGCAGGATGGCTGATAAACGAATCTACTACGGTGGGCAGGCGGTCATCGAAGGCGTGATGATCCGCGGCCCCAGCAGCATGGCGATCGCCTGCCGCAAGCCGGACGGTGACATCATCGTGCGAGACCAACCGCTGGGCGGCGTCTACACCGGTTCGCTGCGACGCCTCCCGCTTGTCCGAGGCATCATCGTCATGTGGGAGACGCTCGCCCTGGGTATCCGCGCCCTGGTTTTTTCCTCCAACGTTGCCATGGGCCAGGAGGAGAACGAGATCAACTCGCGCGCCCTCTGGGTCACGGCCTTCGCTTCGATGGCGCTGGTCGCGGTCATCTTCTTCGCCGGCCCTCTCCTCCTCGCGGACTGGCTCGAAGGTCTTGTGCACAGCCACCTGCTCGTGATCCTGATCGAGGGGGTGATCAGGCTGTGCGTCATCATCGGCTACATGGCCGGGATCGGCCTGTTGCCCGACGTCCGACGCATATACGCCTATCATGGCGCCGAGCACAAGAGCATTCACGCGCTCGAGAACGGCGACCCGTTAGAACCGAGCGCGGTCCGGCGATATCCGACAGCGCACGTACGCTGCGGCACGAGCTTTCTTCTTACCGTCGTCGTCGTCAGCGTCTTCGTTTTCGCTGCCGTCGGCGACCCGGCGCTCTGGCTGCGGGTGCTCTCGCGCATCGTCCTCATCCCCCTGATCGCGGCCATCGCATACGAAATCATCCGTTTCGGCGGCGCCTTCGAATCGAACCCGATAACAAAGGTGCTGATGTGGCCCAACCTGGCCCTCCAGTCGCTCACCACGCGCCAGCCGGACGACGCGCAAGTGGAGGTGGCCCTCCGCGCGCTCAAAGAGGTGCTCTACAGGGAAGGCGCCCTGGAGCGCGAGGCTCCGGGAAAGGCTGCGGAAGCGGAAGAGAGCATCG
>CAYZLC010000081.1:0-4822 GCA_964479365.1 uncultured Dehalococcoidia bacterium | reverse complement strand
CCGCCAAACGGCGCTGAAGACGCGGACCAGCGGCCCCCTTCCAGAAGCCCGGTCCTCAGATTGTGATCCCACGTTGTCTCTCTGTATGTTTGCCGTCGCTATTGTAGCTCACGGTAGAAGCACGTGCGCTCCCCCGTGTGACACGCCGGACCCGTAGGCTTGACACGCACGACAAGCGCATCCTCGTCGCAGTCGTAAAGGATGCGGCGAACGTCCAGGTAGTGGCCTGACGTTTCGCCTTTCAGCATGAGCTGCTCGTGCTGGCGGCTGTAACGCCATACCCGCCGCGACTCGGCGGTCCGGCGCACAGCTTCGTCGTTCATCCAGAACAGCGTGAGCACTTCGCCCGAATCGTCGTCCTGGATGATCGCGGGGATCAGGCCACGGTCGTCATACTTCAGTTCCATATCGAGCTAACCTCCTCGGAGATCGTAGCTGAGGGTTGAAACCCTCAGTATTCGCGCCTACAGCCGGACTGGTATACCGCGATCCGCGAGGTACTGCTTGACGTCGCGGATTCGATGCGTGCCGAAGTGAAAGATGCTGGCCGCGAGGGCGGCGTCCGCCTTTCCCTCCGCGAACGCATCGTACATATGATCGGGGCCGCCTGCGCCCCCCGAGGCGATGACCGGCACCGAGACTGCCTCAGAGATTGCCCGAGTCAGCTCGATGTCGTACCCCTCTTGCGTGCCGTCGGCATCGATGCCGGTGACGAGGAGTTCGCCGGCGCCCATCTCGGCGCAGCGCACCGCCCACTCGACGGCGTCAAGCTCCACGGGCGTCCCGCCGCCTACGCCGCCGTAGGCGTGGACCTGCCACTTTCCGTTGGCAGTTCGCTTGGCGTCGATTGCGACAACGATGCACTGCGACCCGAACCGATGCGCCGCTTCCCCTACGAGGTCCGCGTTCTCGATCGCGGCCGTGTTTATCGAGACCTTGTCCGCACCTGACTCCAGCATCTGCCGCACGTCGTCTGGTGAGCGTATCCCGCCGCCGACCGTGAACGGGATGAATACCTCATTGGCGATGCTCCGCACCATATCGATCGCCGTCTCCCGCCGGTCCGGCGAGGCTCTTATGTCGAGGAACACAAGCTCGTCGGCACCCTCGCGATCGTACGCGCGCGCCAGTTCCACAGGGTCGCCGGCGTCGCGCAGGTCCAGGAACCTTATGCCCTTAACAACCCGCCCATCGGCGACATCGAAGCAGGGGATGATCCGCTTGGTCAGCATGGCATCAGTATCGTAATCGAAACCGGCGGTCACCGGCACGTCGTCAGAGCAAAGCCGAGGCAAGGACGGCCGCGCTGGTCGCGATCAAGACGGCAATCACTAACGCGCGAAAGCGTTCGGGCTGCACGCGACGGCGGACGGCCGCCTCCGCCAGGAGGCCACAAATAACGGCCGGGAGCGCGGCGGCGAAAAAGCAGAAGCACATCCTCTGTGATCCGTCCCACGGCTGCAAGGATCGCGATCTGCAACACGCTCCCCGGCAGGAAAAACGCCAGCAGAGTGGCCCGGAAGGACTTCACATCGCGCTCTCGGCCCAGCAGATAGAACACAATTGGCGGCCCGCCCATGCTCGTGCTCCCGCCCACCACGCCGCTGACGAACCCGGTTGCGAGTTGTCCCTGCGGGCTCTCCCGTCCATCCTGGATCTGCGGCGCGAAATAGAGAAGCAAGCTGGCGGCTATTACCGTTGAAGCTACCAGCACTTGTAGCGCGGAGGCGACGAGTCCCTCCAGCACCGCTACGCCCAGAGGGATCCCCGCGAAAGACCCCAACACGAGGAACGACGCACGCGATACTGGCACGTGGGCCCGAACTTCGACCAGCAGCGGCACCAGCGCAGCAGCGCTTAGCACCACGCTCGTGACTACCGCCGGCTTCACATCCCAGGCAGCGTCAACAACGGCGTCATCACCAGCGCGAACCCGAATCCGGTAACGGAATAGCACACCGCCGCCAGAAATGCGATAGCAATCCCGGTGGCCAGGGTCTCTGCGGACAACGGCTAGAAGACGATATCGCCGCGGAGCATTTGTCGCGCGATCGTCCGGCGCTGGATTTCGCCGGTCCCGTCCGGGATACGCAACGTGCGAGCGACGCGAAAGCCTTCGTTTAGCGGCATCTCGTTTGTTAGGCCCATGCCGCCGTGTACCTGGATCGCGCGGTCGTAGCACTCCTGCGTCTTCTCGACTGCGTACGCCTTCGCTATCGATATCTCCTTAACCGGAAGGCGCCCCGTCTGCGGAAACGTCTCTACCAGCGCCGCCGTCTGCAGGACCATGTACTTCATCGTGAAGATGTCGATTGCCATATCCGCCAGCATGAACTGGATCGCCTGGTACTCCGAGATCGGCTTGCCGAAGCTCATCCGCTGCTGGGCGTACTCGAGCGAGCGGTCGAGCGCATAGCCGCACATGCCGATGCAGTTCGCGGCGATCGAGACTCGCCCCTCCGAGATGCCGAACATGGCGATCTGGAACCCCTGGTCCTGCACGCCGATCATCCGGTCCGCCGGCACGCGGATGTTCTCGAACGACATGGAACCGCAGTCTCCCCCCTGGTGGCCCATGACGGGCAGCACACCGTCGAAGGTGTAGCCAGCCGCGTCCGTCTCCACGAAGAAGGCGCTGATGCCGCCCTTGCGTTCAGCGATCATCTCATCGTTCGTGATAGCGAAGACCACCGCGTAGTCGGCGTAGGGCGAGTTGGTTATCCACTGTTTGCTTCCGTTGATCACCCAGTCGTCGCCGTCCCTTTTCGCCCGCGTCTTGATGCCCCACACATCCGAGCCGGCGTCGGCCTCGCTCAACGCAAAGCAGACCATCTTCTCGCCCCTCGCGATGGCGGGCAGGTAGTCATTCCGTACTGTTTCGCTGACGGGCACAAGCATGTGTGAGGGGCCGTCCACGAACGACGATATCGTCGGCTGGGTTAGGAACCCCTTGGCCCACGTGATTAGTGGCCGGCCGGGGCCGTAACGCCGGTAGAGAGCCTCCTCGACGAAGACCATAGCCCGCGCGCCGAGCCCACCGCCGCCGACGCTCTCGGGCGCGAACATCGCGTAGTAGCCGGCCTGGGCCGATTTCATGCGCACCTGGCGCTTCGCATCGACGATCTCTTCGACGGCCCGGCCCTTCTCGTCGAAGAACCTTCGCTCGTCATTCAGAAGCGGCTGGTACCGCTGCTCAAGCGGCAGCACTTCAGAGTCCACGAACTGATGCATGCCCGTGACGGTCCCCTTGACCAGGTCGCGGATATCTTCGGGGATGCCGACATCGGATGCTGCTGCCATTGGAAACCTCCTGACCGCCTGCGGCGGGGCGTTGACTACCCCGCAGTATACAAGCGGGCCATGGAGGCGCTAGGTTAGATGAGCAGCCGCTAAGCGCTGACGGCGCCGAGCGCCTCCGCCAGATCGATGTCGCCCGTGTAGATCGCCTTGCCGACGATCGCGCCTTCGACCCCCAGCGCCGATAGGCGCTGCAAGTCGTCGACGGACGACAGGCCGCCCGCCACGATCACGGACACCGGCGAGGGAAGGCCGGAGATGAACTCCAGAAGCGCGAGGATAGTCTCGAAGTTCGGACCGGTCAAGGTAGCATCGCGCAGGATGTCGGTGTACACGATGCGCGAGACCCCCATCTCGGAAAGCTGCTTGACGAGGTCGTTCGCCGCGACGCTCGACGCCTCGAGCCAGCCTTCCGTGGCAACAACCCCACCACGAGCATCCACCCCCACGACAACGCGTTCGCGAAAGAGGACAATGGCGTTCATGAGCGTCGTCTGGTCCTTGACGGCGGTAGTCCCGAGGATCACGCGGTCCGCACCCGCATCCCGGTATCGCTGAATGGTGGCGATCTCGCGAATACCGCCGCCAACCTGCACTGGGACCGAGACCGTGGCAAGGATCTTCCGGATCGTATTCTCATTGCGCGGAGCGCCATCGCGGGCACCGTCGAGATCGACGACGTGCAGCCGCTTCGCCCCAGCTTCCTGCCAGCGCTTCGCGACGGCGACCGGATCGTCGCCAAAAACGGTCTCGCGGTCGTAGTCGCCCTGCTCCAGGCGCACGCAGCGGCCACCGCGGATATCGATGGCGGGAATGATCTCTATCAGTATGGTTCGACCATCCTCGCAGTCGTGCAGGCGCTACTTGGGGCTGCCCTGCCGCTTTTGCAGCTCCCTATCAATCATTCGTCTCTCCGCCTCGCGGCCCAAGAGCTGATCGAACACGAATACGTTCAGGAAGTGCGCGGCGAGAATGATCCCCCACACAAGCGCCACCCAATGCACCCAGAACTCCTCTGGCCCGGTCACGATGTCGATGACAAGCAGCCCGAGGATGACCGTCACGAACGTGGACAAGTGCCGGTAGAAGGCCATGAGCCGCCGCACCCGCCTTCGCGCATGGCGGTAGCCCTCATCGCCCTCGTCGTCCCAGGCGCCACCTCGCCCGGCTCGAAAGGAGCCAACAGGCGTGTGGAACTCTACGCCCTCGAAGCCCTCATCATCGGCGATCGTCATTATGCCGCTCCGGCGGCGGCTGCTATCTTCAGGAAGTTCGCGTACATCCGCAGCCCCACCTCCCCACTCTTTTCCGGGTGGAACTGCGTGGCGACCACGTTGTCGCGAGCGACGACGGAGGCGAAGGTCACCCCGTACTCCGTCTCGCCGATCACGATCTCGAGATCAGCTGGCTGGGGGTAATAGGAGTTCAGAAAGTAGAAGTACGAACCGTCGGCGATACCTTCGAAGATCGGGTGCTGTCGCACAATGCGCACCTGGTTCCAGCCTATGTGCGGCACCTTAAGACC
>CAYZLC010000080.1:0-8090 GCA_964479365.1 uncultured Dehalococcoidia bacterium | reverse complement strand
TGCACTTGCCCCCCACTCGACACGCCGAAAGGCCTCGGGTGGGGTTATTCTTTTCAGGGCGGACTAATGCCCGCTAAGCCCCCCTTCGAGGCTCGGCCCCTATGCCCCTTGCATCCGACTGCCCCATCTGGTAGTAAGGGCCAGATGTTTTCGTGGCACCAGAAGCGGGGATAAAGGCGAATTCGCGGCGAGAGAGGTCCGCCTAACTGGGCCGGATTATTCCATCCCGAGAGGCTAGCTCAAGCTCTCCGCTGGAGGGTCGTCGTGACAATCACGGATCGCATAGAAATCAACCCAGCCTACCCCCGCCTCACACGGGAGGACATTCGGGCTGCGCTCGACTACAAGGACCAGGTGCGGACCTGAGGCTTCCATGCTGACCGACAGCGACCGGGATATTGCAGAGAAACTCAAGGAGAGGTTACTCGCCTACGACGGCGCACGAATCCGCCGCGTGATCCTGTACGGGTCCCGCGCGCGCGCAGCCGCGAGACCTGAGAGCGATTTTGATCTCCTGGTCGTCGAATCGGACCCGGTGCAAAGGATTGAGGAGACGCGTCGGTTGCGCGAGGCGGTGAAAGGCCTTCCAGTCCCCGTACACGTGTGGGTCATGGGGGAGGTGGAGTTTCAAGAAACGAAGGATGTGATCGGTGGCCTCGCGTACCCGGCGCATAGGTACGGCGTAGTGCTTCATGAGAACCCCTGAGCAAGTACAGTGGGACTTTGTCCAGCAGTGGCTGGCCAAAGCCCGCCAGGATCTCCGGGTGGCCGAGGTCTTGCTCCGGGGAGACCTCGAGGATTTCGAGAACGTAGGGTTCCACGCCCAGCAGGCCGTCGAAAAGTTCATCAAGGCCCTGCTCGTTCGCTATCAAATCGAATTTCCCAAGACCCACAACATCGCGCACCTCCGCCAACTTGTGGAAAGAGTAGACCGCACACTGGCGGGGGATTTGGCTCCGGCGGACATTCTGACGCCTTACGGGGTGGAGTTCCGCTACCCAGGAGACCTTGGGCCGGTGTCGCAGGCTCAAGGGACCGATCTCTTGCGGGTGGCAAAGCAAGCCCGTGACCAAATCCTCGGCCACCTGAAGACTTACTTGGATGCGGGTCGGCCTGGTGGGAAGTAGTCTGCCACCTTCCTCCCCGCCTTCCCGGCATGCGTTCTCTAGCCCCTGGGCTCTACGCTCTCAAGTCTCCGACTCCTCTTGTCTCGTCGCCCCTTGTCTCCTTGTCTCCGCTTCCCCGTTTCTCCGTTTCCCCGTTTCCGCTCCCCTGCACCTCCGCTCAAGAGACCGCCTGCTGCCTCCTGCTAGCTGTGCCCTTGTCTCCCTGTCTCCGTTTCCCCCCTTCCCCGTTTCCCCGATTCCGCATTCCCCATTCCGCATTCCACATTGGTCTGCCTCCTGCCAGCCGCCAGCTGCCTGCTGCCAGCTTCCGTAGATCTGCCTCGCCTTCCCTTCTCACGACAAACCTTGCACACAGACGCAGGCTTTGTTATAAAGAGGCCGTTCTCGGGCCGCCGACCCCCGGACGGAGGAGGGACACCACGCCGTGGGGCCCATTCCGTTCCCTGGCCCCCGACCCCCGACCCCAGTATTGAGTAGTCCCGACGGCGGTGCGGCCTGAAAATCCGCTGTGACCAGTGTAGGAGAGAGTATGCAACTGGAAGAATACTTCGAATTCCGAGGTGAAGACGAGATCCGCATCCGGGGAACTCGGGTGGGACTTGAGATCGTTCTGGCGGAATACCTCAGCGGGCGAACTCCGGAAGAGATTGCCCTCAATTACCCCGCTCTAACGTTGGAGCAGATCCACGCCAGCATCACATACTACCTGCACAACCGGCCAGCGGTGGACCGCTACCTTGGACGTTGGCGAGCTTTCGGGAACGAGGCGAGGGCAGCCCAGGAGAAGGTGCTTCCTGAGGTAGTGGCCCGCCTGCGGCAGATTGCCCAGAAGCGGCGGGCGGGGCTGGCCAGTAGCGCTGGGACCCCTAGTTGAGCAGGGCCCGGTTCCTGCTAGACGAGAATATGCCGCATGCGATTCGGGAGGCGCTGCGCCGGGTGGAGCCAACCGTTGATGTTCGCGTTATTGGGGAGCCAGGTTGTCCTCCCCTCGGGAGCGAGGACCGCGATCTGCTCAGATGGATCCAGGCCGAGGAGCGGATCCTCGTGACGAGAAATCGGCGGACAATCCCTGTGCACTTTGCCGAACACCTTGCGGCTGGTGGTCATGTTGCCGGAATCCTGCTAGTTGGTCGGGGAAGACTTCTCAATGATGCAACTGGTGGAAGAGCTCCTCTTGATTTGGGCTGGTTCCGAGGCAGAGGAGTGGCGGGATCGGCTGGTCTACCTTCCCCTGACGTTGCGATAGTAATGCGGGACGTCTTTGACTACGTTGACTTGTCTTAACAGCTGGCAGGAGGCAGCAATCTGGTCGATTAGTCAATGGGTCGAGGAGTCAAATGGTGGGAACCCGGAGAGCCCAGAGCCGAGAGCAAAACCGTGGCCCGTCACGATCCTCAGGTCTTGCCGACGTCCTCTCCAGAAAAAGCATCTTGATCCCCGCTTGCCTTGTAGGCAGCCGTCTGGTATATCCCAGCCATAGCCCGTCAGTTCCCTCAGAAGGCAGAGACCCAGAGAAGCCAGCGCGGGGAGGGGGCCATGGATGACTACAACGCCGATTCTCTTCCGAGGATCGGCTTTTTTATTTTGTAATGGAGGACGCAGGTTTTGAAACAACTTTCCGAGCGGGCCGTTACGGGGGGACCCGGCCTTTCTTCGCTGTCACGGCGGGTCTCTCCGAGAGGGTGTTGGAAGCTGGTTGCCTGGCGGCCGGGCGAGAAGGGCCTGACCACGTGGACGGTATGGACCTCTGCGGAGTTCTCCGCGTGAGAAAGTGGGGATTCATCCTCGTTCTCGTGACACCCATCGTGTCCGCGGCCGTCGTCATGGGCGTTAACTATCTATCGCTCGGCGTTCCCTTGAGCAGGATCCTTGCGGCTGACCCTAGGAACGAGGGAATTAGCGCCAGGGCACACTACGGCTACTATCTTCTTCCTGACACGGTAGTCTTCGACTTGAGGACCGTTTCCCCGACCAGCAAGCCGGTTGATATCTTTCGCGTACTTCTCCAGTACTCGGTTGAGCTTAAGAGCAAGCACTTCGAACGCGTCGAGTTAGCGCATCGCGGAGTCGTGAAGTTCGTCCTCAAAGGCACGTACTTTGAGACACTGGGAGTCGAGCACGGCACGCAGAACCCCGTGTACACCATGCGAACGTTCCCGGAGAATGTGTATCGCCCTGATGGAGCCCCTGCTTTCGGCCGGTGGACTGGCGGTCTGCTCGGTGTTGTGAAGGAGCAGTTTAGTGACTTCAACACGTTTCACATGGAGTGGTATATTGCCGACCTTGGGCGCACAGGCAGCTAACCCGGCATTCCACCGGAGGCGTATAGCGGCGCGCCAGTGAACGTCGACGTGAGGTCAACAACCGGGCGGGAGGCTGTATGGAGATCCTCTTAGTCTGGATACTGTGCGGGGTAGTTGCTGCTGTCGTTGCCACAAACAAAGGCAGGAACGGCTGTGGATGGTTCGCGCTTGGAGTCCTGCTTGGGCCGTTCGGTTTTATCCTGTCGCTTGTCGTGCCGAAAAATCAGCCAGTCATCGAGCAGGAGGCCATCAAATATGGTGGCATGAAAAAATGCCCCTACTGCGCGGAGCTGATCAAGGCTGAAGCGAACGTGTGCAGATACTGCGGGCGGGACCTTCCTTCCCAGGAAAATGTCGCAACCCCCCCTCCGAGCCTTTCGCAACCGCGCCCATCAGGCGTTGGTGGTCAGGTTTCGAAGGAGGTAGTGAGTGTTCAGCTACCCCCGGACACCTGCCCAAGCTGCAACAGCACGACGATCATGACCCTTACAGGGGGACGGTTGTATATCTGCCAGAAATGTAAGGCGGAGATTAAGGTGATCAAGGAGCCGACGAGCCAGGGCCTCACATGCCCCAAGTGCGAGGTCCCAGTTACCGCATCTCGTCCGATCTGTCCCAAGTGTGGCGTCAGGGTCCGCCTCAGCCGGCCAGCATGAGCGAATGTGCTCGTAAAGGCGGACCAGGCCGTTTTTTCGCCGTCAAGGGAAAATCCCCCTCTCGACGAACTCACGCTGGAAAGCTAGGATGCTGTAAGAAAGGGGGATGTTTGTTCAAAAACAACTTCCTTAAGAGGAGGAAGTAGCGGACCATGGGGCTTTACTTGCGTAAGGCGTTTACATTCGGACCACTTCGGCTGAATCTTTCCAAGAGTGGCGTAGGTGTCTCAGCCGGAATCAAGGGCTTCCGCATCGGCACTGGACCTCGAGGGGCGTATCTCCATGCCGGTCGGCACGGGCTCTACCTTCGCGAGCCCCTCCATCTGTCCGCACCAACTCCCGAACCCCGCGAAATGCCCCGGCCTGCTTCGCCGAGTGCATCTACGGAGGCCCCGACAGCCACGATCGGCGCCGGGATCACATTGGAGTCTGGCCCGACCGTCTACGCGCTCAGGGTCCACGTAAAGCGGTACGGGGTGGCCTTCCCGATGACGTGCCTGATCGGGGGCGTCCTCACCCTATTTGCCTTTCTGGCGGGAGGGTTGGCTGCCGGCATTTTCAGCGCTCTGGGGGCTGCTGGGCTCGCCGGTTTCATTTGGGCTGCCGATTCGGCCTACGAGGAACGACTCAATACCTACGTGAACCGACTCTGCACGGCCTTTAATCTTCGGCCTCCGTTGCCGCAAAGCGCCGTGTCATCGATCCTCCACCTCCGGGCCGAGGGGCACTTCCTTTCGGATCATTTACTTGCCCTCCATCGATTCATCTACATGACGCTCCTCGGGTGGTTCATGCAGGATGGAAAGATCGAAGAGCAGGAGAAGAATACCCTCGAGCGGACGAAGTCCCTCTTGGGCCTCTCGGCGGAGGAGACGCAGCAGGCGAAAGTGCGGGCCTTCCAGCTCCACTACCTGAAGGTTGTAAGTGACCACGACCTTACGGAAGCCGAAGAGCAGACGCTCGGCCATTTCCGGGATGTCCTACAGATCCCTGATCACGCCCTGGAGGAGGAACTCCATACAATCGCGGTACTCCGAAAGGTCCGGGAAGTCCGAGCGGGGAAGGGCCAGCCGATTGAGGTGGAGATCAAGCTCCAGAAAGAAGAGGTCTGCTACCACCGCACAACTGGCCAGCAGCTCGAGAAGCGGGTCCTCCGCTCCTATACGATCAACCGAGAACGACAGAAAGAAGAAGGGCTGGTTCCGACAAAGAAGGGAGATCTCTACATCACCTCCAAGCGCCTCCTACTCGTAGGCGACGGAGCCACAAGCTTCCCCTTAGATCGCATTCTGGACGTAGAGGTTGACGCTGACCAGAATCTGCTGGAAGTCACAGTGGACGGGCGGAAGACGCCGGTATACCTCACAGTGCCAGACGCACTCATCACCGGGGCGCACATCGAGCACCTGTCCCGGTAGAATTGAAGGAGTTCCCATTTCGTAGTGCGGGACAGTAAGGGGGAGGTAGGTTCTGAAACAACTTCTGGAGTGGCGCCGGTGTTTCTTTGGGCGCGTGCTTCGAGTGTCTCGTGATTCTTTTGTGAGAGGCCGATGGCCTGGATGATCCCAGCGACAATCCCGCCGGATGCGAAGCCGGGGGAGCGCCGCGTGTTCGAAGCGCTGGCGGCGCTGCCGGACGACTATACGGTCTGCTACCGGCGACTTTTTCCTGGGCGAAGGCACATCCAAGAGCCGGACTTCGTGGTTATCGGGGCGGATATCGGTCTAATCGTGTTGGAGATCAAGGATTGGCGAGGGCCGCAGCCGCCGGAGGGAGATACTCGCAAGAATCCCCTGGCTCAAGCCAAGGCATACGTTCATGCCCTTCAGGACCTCGTCCGGGAACGCGGCTTTCCTGTCCTGGCTGAGGCAGAAGGGCGCCACGCCGGCGACCTAGTGTTTCCATGTGTTCCCGCCGTCGCGCTACCCTTTGTAAAGCGGGATCAGTTGGAAGAGCTGGGCCTCGACCTGGATCCCCGCCACGTCTTGGTGCGGGAAGATCTCAATTCTGAGGTCCTGCCAGACCGCCTCTGCAGATTGGCGCGACTATACTTCCGCCCCCGGCTCGACAAGGGGCAGGTGGATTTCCTCCGGGGTCTGGTCGCCCCCGAACTCTGCCTCGAGCCCGTCTCGGCCGCCGGTCCGCCGCGCCAGCTTGACCTGCTCCAGGCCGGGATCGTCACCAGCGACTTGCATCTCCCACCCCCTGAACAGTTGCTGGCCCGGGACCTCTCAGTCCGCTTGGTGCGAGGCGTGGCTGGCAGCGGAAAGACCCTCCTCCTCTTGATTCGTGCGAAGCTGCTCCAGCGCCTGAAGCCATCCTGGCGGGTCCTGGTTCTCACCTATAATCGAGACCTGGCGCAATTCCTCCGCGAGTGGCTGACCAAACTCGACGGGGATGCCCCAACTCTTGAAATCACGCACTTCCACAAGTGGTGCTATGACTTACTGGTGGGAACCGGGGACTGGCGGGATGTCCTGGATGAGCGGGCGAGGTATCGCTTGGTGGTGCAGGCTGCCCAGGACATTCCGGGGACGGCCAGCGTGAGCCCAGAGGTCTCGGCGAAAGAGATCGCGTGGATCAAGGAGTACCTCGAAGCCCCTATCCATGCAAACTACCTCGCTGCCAAGCGGACGGGACGTGGTGACCGCCTCAATCGAGAGACACGATGCACGGTGCTGGAGATTTTTGACCGCTACCAAGGTCTCCTCCAGCAGAAGGGGATGAGGGATTGGGAGGACGTGCCGCTCCGGGTGATCGAGCTCATCGAGACCGGCCGGCTGTCGGCGCCCCGGTATCATGCCATTCTTGTGGATGAGACCCAGGACTTCGCGCCGGCCTGGTTCCGGGTGATCCTGAGGATGCTCAGGCCGGAGACCAACCTGCTGTTTCTCGTAGGTGACGGGGCCCAGCGCGTGTACCGTCGAGACCTAAGCTGGAATCGGGTCGGGATTTCACTCGCGGGGCGCAGTCGTATCCTTCGTCGCGTGTACCGCAACACCGTGGAAATTGCCAGGTACGCGATAGCCTGCGTCCAGGACCGCCGGTCCGTGGCGGAAGATCTGGCTGAGTATGGCGAGGAATGGATCGAGGCGGACCTGGACCACCCCTGGACGCGACACGGTGCCGACCCAATTCTGCGAGGTTTCGAGACATCGGAGGGCGAGCAGGAGTTCCTGGCGGCCGAGATCCGTACGCTCCTGAACCAAGGACATTCGCCTACGGATATCCTCGTGCTGCAGGCGCGTCGGGAGTCTGCAGCACAGACGGCCGAGGCCTTGAGACGCAACGAGATCCCCGCCGCAAGCGTCAAGGAAAGCGGGCTCACCTTCGACCCCCCCAGCGTCAACGTCTGCACCTATCACAGCGCCAAGGGCCTGGAGTTTCCCATCGTGTTTTGCAGCATGACCCACGTTTTCCCAGAGGCTCGCCAGGGCGATCGCCTCGAGGACCCCAAGCAAATGGAAGCGGAAGCCGCACGCCTCCTGTATGTGGGCATGACCCGAGCGCGCGATCTCCTATACGTGACTTATCAGTCTCGCTGATCTCCCGGGGCCCCGACTGTCTCTTCCCAATACAAGCGACATTGGGGACGAGGAGGGGACCTTGCCACTTTAAACACTTTTGAAGTAATGCGGGACGTCTTTGACTACGTTGACTTCTGATTCGGGGGGCCTGGGCGTTGCTGGGCAGAGGTGCAGGGGGGCTGATCTGCTGCGTCTTCGAACGGGCGAAGCAGGACGAGCGGGTGGAGATGGAATGCAAAGGCGGCTTGATTGGATCAAGCCAGCTCAGAGAGGACCTCCTCAAGCTGCCTCACTCGAGCCGGGTCAGGGCGGAAGGCAACGGCCTGCGCGTGTTTCAAAACAGCCACTAATGCGGGACGTTGTTGACTCAGTGGAATAATCTTGGTAGGGTCCCCTCGCCATTCGGCCGGAGGAGACGATCCCCGATGCCCCGACAGGCGCGCCTCGATGCCCCTGGCACGCTGCATCATGTGATCC
>CAYZLC010000079.1:0-8121 GCA_964479365.1 uncultured Dehalococcoidia bacterium | reverse complement strand
TGTGTATCGGTCTCTTGCTCCAGAGCGGACTCGTGACTGCCTGCAAGTACGCCGGCGGGCGGCTTGGGCATTCAGACGGCAACTCCGGCGCCCTCATACCAGACGCGGGAGATCGTTAGCGCGGACGTCGCCGCCTGCGAACCGCAGTCGGTCTCAGGTGGCTCGATGGTTAGCACCACAACGGGCGCAAACTTGCTGACTTTCGTTGTCCTGGGGGCCGAGGGTCATGAGTGCCTCTTCGACCTGACGAACGAAGCGGGGACCGCCTACTCGCGCTTTTCTTGCCACGTCCCGAGATCCTTGGGTAGGGTAGTCGTATATGAATTCGACAAGGGAGTGACCGATATCCACGGCATACCGCTACGGCCACTAGTTCTCGTTCGATCTGGGAGGGCTCTGCACTCTGGCGGGGTGCAGTGAAGGGACAATCTTTCCCTCGACTGTCGCGGCTCTCGCTAAACGTCCGACGGTCGCGTGGCTGCCCGATTGCGGCTAGGACGTGGGCATCGGGGCGTCTTCAAGGTGGCGGCGGGCGAGTGCGATCGCCTGTTCTTGAGTACTGGCCTCGCCTGACGCCTGGGCCTCCCGGACAACTTCGAGCAGTTCGCCGAGGAGCGGCCCCGCCGCTACCCCCAGCGCCGCCATGAGATCGTCCCCGTCCACAAGCTTGCTAGGTGCGACGATTTCTGCCTCTTCTAGACGCTTCCGCAGGATGTAACTCACGAGCGAGACGTGCTGACGCCAGCCTTCCAGGTCCACCCGGGGACCGACGGTACCGAGGTGGTCCGCAAGCGAAAGGAACAGCGTATCAATCCCGGCCTCGCCGGTGTCACGGAAGAAGCGATAGATCGCTTTGCGGCTCGGCGCACCTTGCTGGGCCATCTGCAACGGCCTCAGGTGCGCTTCTATCATGGCGCGTACGAGCTCCGCCTCGCGGGACGAGAACCGCAGGCGCCGCATGAGGCGGGCGGCGATGTCTGCTCCAACGTGGTGGTGACCGAGGAAGCGCATGCGGCCGCTATCCTCGAATGACTTCGTCTCCGGCTTGCCGATATCGTGCAGGAGGCCCGCCAACTTGATGAGAGAGCAACGATGCGTGTTGGCGACGTACTCGCGGCTCAGATACCCTCGTGCGTCGTCCCACCACCCGAGCTGACTCCACAGCTCCTGCCAGAGGGGCTTCGCGGGGTCAGCAGCGGGCTCGTCCTCACCGAGCAGCATGTCGAGCGCCTCAAGCACAGCAACGCTGTGCCCGAAGACGTCCCAATGGTGCTCCTTGGGCTGCTCGACAGCACGGGTTATCGCCAGGTCCGGCAGCACTAGGTCCAGCAACCCGAGTTCGTCCAGAAGCCGCACGCCCCGGCCTCCGCGCGGAGTGCCCAATATTCGCACGAGCTCGTCCCTCTGCCTCTCAGCGGCGACCGTGTCAAGCAGTCCGGCATGGCGGCGGATCATCGCGCGCGTATCAGGCTCGATCTCAAAGTCGAGCAGGGCAGCGAGGCGAACCGCGCGCAGCAGCCGCAGCGGGTCCCTGCGCAGGGCGTCCTCAGAGACGAGCCGCACCATTCGGTCGAGAATATCCGGCAGGCCACCGGCCGGATCGATGGGCACCACGCTTCCGGCAGCGACCTGGTTAAGGGGCGCCGCCATGGCGTCTATCGTGTAGTCACGCGTCATGAGGTCATCTTCAATTGATCCCTCGACCGGCATCAGGTCCAGATGCAGGTCGTGCGCTGGAAGGAGCACCCGGACCAAGCGCCTCTCCTCATCCAAGGGGAAGTAGTGTCCGTTGAACGTGCCTGCCAGCTGAGGGCCCAGCTCGAGCGGGTCGGCGCGCACAGAGATGTCTAAGTCGCGGATGGTGATCCCGAGCAGGGCATCGCGAAGAAAGCCCCCGGTTGCGTAGGCTTCCACCCGGCGCACAGACAGCACGGCGTTAAGCTCCGACAGGAGGAGTCGGAACGCGGCCGGCAGGATCAGGTCTTGCGGCATTGCGAAAAACGGTGACTATTCCGCGCTGGCGGCCGGCTGCGGTTCCTCTTCCTCCGCGTCCGCGGGCTCGACACGGCGGAGGACGTCCATGCTGGGCAAATGATCTATGTAGAGGGTCCCGTTGAGGTGATCGACCTCGTGCTCCAGGGCCTGAGCCAGGAGATTATCGCGCGCCTTGATGCGCACCTGCTTCCCCGTGGGGTTGACACCCTTCGCGATCACCAGGACGGAGCGCAACAGCTCGCCTCGGTAGCCGGGAAGCGAAAGGCAACCTTCGTCCACAATGCGCTCCCCGCTGCGCTTGACGATCTCCGGATTGATGATCGCAAACGGCTCCTCCTCCGGCATGCCGATGACGACGACGCGAAGGGAGACGCCGATCTGCGGCGCGGCCAATCCGACGCCGCTTGCGGTGTACATGCTCTCGATCATGTCCTCGATCAGTCTGTGGATGGAGGCGTCGATGGCAGGTACGCGCGTCGCCTTCTGGCGAAGAACAGGGTCAGGGAGGAGGCGGATCGGATGGACAGTCAAATGATTGCTACCTATTGCGGACTAGATACGATTTTATCGCAACGGAGTTCTAGCGTCCCGTTACAACAAAGATGCCGGGTCCACGTCCACCGTCCAACCGCGCGGCAGCGGCGTATCCCTGATGAGCGCGGAGGGATCGCCGCCGCGCAGGACGACATTCCAGCGCCAGCGGCCGCGGACGCGGGGGATGAAGGCGGGCGACGGGCCCAGGATGTCCAGGTTCGGCAGGCCACGGCGGTCGCGTTCGTCCGTGAGGTGGCGGGCCATCGCCGCCGCCTGTTCTTGCGAGTACGTTGCCCCGGTGTGAGCGTACGTGAGCCGCACGAGGCGCCCGAACGGTGGGTAGCCGAGGCCGCGGCGGAAATCGATCTCGCGCTCGTACATGGAGGCGTAGTCGTGTCTACGCACGGACTGTATGGCGTGGTGCTCCGGGGTGTAGGTCTGGATGATGACGCGGCCGCCTCTGGGTCCGCGGCCGGCGCGGCCCGCCACCTGCTCCAGCAGTTGGAAGGTGCGCTCCCCCGCGCGGAAGTCCGGCAGGTGGAGGGCAGTGTCGGCCGTAACAACGCCGACGAGCGTGACGAGCGGCATATCCAGCCCCTTGGCGATCATCTGCGTGCCCACGAGGACGTCCGCCTCGTGGGCGAGGAAGCGGGCGAGGAGCGCCTCGTGCGCGTCGCGGCCCCGGGTGACGTCGCGGTCCCAACGCAGCGTCCGGGCCTCGGGAAATGCTCGGCGCACCTCCTGCTCCACCCGCTGCGTCCCTAGGCCGATCATGCGAATGCGGTCGCTCTTGCAGTTGGGGCACTCGACGAGCGGCGGCAGGCGCCGGTGGCAGTAGTGACAGATCAGGGCGAGATCGGCCTCGTGGTACGAGAGCGCGACGGCACAGCGCTTGCATTCCGGCACATAGCCGCAATCGCGGCACTGGACGAAGGAGGCGGTGCCGCGGCGGTTCAGGAAGAGGATTATCTGCTCGCCGGCATCGAGCGCTCGTCGCATCCCCGCGGAAAGAGAGCGGCTGAAGATGCTCCGATTGCCAGCCATCAGTTCGGCGCGCAGGTCCACGACATCCACTTCCGGCAGAGGGCCTGCCGCTACAGAACCGTCGTCCGCGGGCAACAGCCGCTCCGGCAATTCGAGGAGCCGGTAGACGCCGTCCTCCGACCGAAAGCGGCTCTCAACGTCCGGCGTGGCGGAGCCCAGCACGAGGACTGCGCCGTTGAGGCGGCAGAGCTCCTCCGCTGCCCGACGCGCGTGGTAGCGCGGAGCGCCTTCCTGTTGCTTGTAGGTCCACTCGTGCTCCTCGTCGATGATCACGAGCGCGAGGTCCGGCTGCGGCGCGAACAGCGCGCTGCGCGGCCCGATGACGACGGCGTAGCGCCCATCGCGGATCTCGTGCCACATGTCGAAGTGCTCGCCCAGCGACAGGCGGCTGTGCATGACCGCGACCTGGCCGGGGAACCGCTCGGCGAAGCGGCGGACCGTCTGCGGCGTTAGCGAGATCTCGGGCACCAGGACGATCGCCCGTTTGCCGAGCTCCACGGCGCGATCCAGCGCGGCGAGGTAAACCTCCGTCTTGCCGCTGCCGGTGACGCCATGGAGGAGAAACGTTCGTGGGCTGCGGTCAAGCGCCTTCGGCTCCAGCGCGCTGGCGATCGTCTCGTAGGCCTGCTGCTGGCCATCCGTCAGTGATGGCGGCTCTCGATACGGGAAAAACCGCCCGGCCAGCGGATCGCGGACCACCGTCACCTCCTCCACTGTTACCAATCCTTCCCCTTGGAGTTCACGCAGGAAGGCGGGCGTCAGCCCCAGCGTCCGCGCCTGCGGGAGCGGCACCGCGCCCTCATCAGCGAGCGCCTCAAGGAGAAGCGCGCGCCGCAGGGCGCGAGGCGATCCATCCTGCCGCAGCTCGTGAATGCGAGCAAGAATGTCCGGCTCCGCCGCTTCGAGCCGGAGTTGTCGCACAACCTTCGGCGCGATCTGCGGACGAGCAAGCCGGTAAGAGCGTTGGAGGAAGCCGCGCTTGATCAGCGCCGCTATCGCCGACGCCGCGCCGCTCGTCTTCAGCTCGCCGCGCAGCTCTTCCGACTCGGTCTCGCCGAGCTCAATCGCGCGCCTGAGAACGGCCGCCTGGAGGTCGGTCAGCTTGAGGTGGGGAGTCTCCTCAAGCGAGGCGAGCGGACGGAGCATGACCAGCGGCCGCCGCTTGAAGCCGGGCGGCAGCATCAGCGAGACGCAGTCGAAGAGCGGGGCGAGGTAGTAGTCGCTGAGCCAGCGGGCGATCTGGATGTGCGCCGCCGAGAGCAGAGGCCGCGGATCGATGACGTCGGCGATGTCCCTGGTCTGCGCGAAGTCAGAACGCTCGGCCACGTCGAGGACGATGCCCTGGAGCGTGCGCGACCCGAAGGGGACGTAGACCGCGTGGCCCGGCGTCACGGGCAGTCCGTCTGGAATACGATACGTGAACGCTTGACGAATGGGCGCGGCGGCGTTTACCGCAACTTCTGCGAAGGACATGTCGAGGCCAGTATATCGACGGGCGCGTCTAACTCGAACGCCTAACGGCAATGAAAAGGCCCCGCGTTCTGCGGGGCTTCTGGGACAGCGACGGCCAGGCTCAGGCCTTGGTCGTCTCCTCGACCTCCGGCGCTTCCTCCTCGCTTGCTGCCTCATCCTGCTCCGCCACGGGCTCGGCGGCTTCGTCGGCGCTCTCGACGGCCGGGGCAGTTTCCTCGATCTCCTCTTCGATCGTCTCGACAGCGGCCTCCTCTTCGGCCTCTGCCTCCGAGGCCTCTGCTTCGAGAGCACCCTCAGGCTCGGCGCCTTCCTCGGCGGCCTCCAGTTCCTCTTCCTCTATGTACTCCTCTTCCGGGATCGCACCAACCGCCGCCGTCAGCTCCTCGAAGCGAGCGCGCGAGCCTGCCTTGATACGCGCAGCCTTGCCGACACGTTGCCGCAGGTAGTAGAGACGGGCGCGGCGGACGCGGCCGACTTTCGAGACCTGCACCTTCTCGACGAGCGGAGAGTAGTACGGGAAGACGCGCTCCACGCCGACGCCGTGGCTCACACGCCGAACGGTGAACGTCGAGCCCGCGCCGCGGGTGCGGATGCGGATGACGACGCCCTCGAAGACCTGGATGCGCTCGCGGTCGCCCTCGACGACCTTCGCGTGGACGCGGACGGAATCGCCGGGCCGAAAGTCCGGAATGTTCGGATTGCGCTTGAGGTCTACGTAGGAATTGGCGTCCATGGCACAACGTTGTTAGTCTATCCGCCGCCCGCGTCTTGGGGCAACCTTGGTCGATGGAATCGATGCGTTGAGTAACATGGCCTCTCTTGCCGAAAGCGATGTAGACTGAGGCCGAGTTATTCCGCCGTGTACGTAAAGCTGCACGATCTGATTCCCGACATTCCCCTAAAGGAATACCGTCCCGCCGGGCTCATGCCCCTTTCCGCGTGGCAGAACTTCAACCGGAGGGTGTGCTGGGGCTTGAGAGGCCGCGCGCGAAGAGTATGGGTGAACTCGAACGCGTCGAACGAATATCCGCTGGTGATTGACTCAGAGATCGAATCCTGGCACTGCCAGAAGGATGCACAGTTGCTGCTGAACGCGTCGAAGCCGGGAATCGAGATCCTCACCCAGTTCAGAGACCTCGGTGTTGAGATCAGTGAGCATGCTTCGTCCGGCGAGAGGATCTTGAGTTGGAACCACGACGGCCTCAGGTTTGTTCAGCGCGTCTTCACTGGGGGGCGGTATGCGCACAGTACGACCGCCGTCACCCGCGGTCACGGCGGAGATTCAGAACACGTTGCCGATCATATCGCCGCGGTGCGGCGCAACATCGACAATGTCGACGAACACTCACAGAAGAGATGCGTTCATGTGTGGTGGCGCTACATCTACACAATCCTGTTCTATTCGCTAATCGTTGTCGTACCAGCATTTGCCGCGGCGGCCATAATAGACATCTTGATCGATCTCCTGATAGGGGTAGACATCTCGACGGCGCTTCTGTACTTTCCCGTTGCTATTATTGGCCTGTTCGCCTATTCGCTTTGGATCGCTGACCGGAATCGGAAGTACCTCAATAAGATGTGGTCACGATTATTCCGAACAGGGCGACTATGATGGAACGATACGACGGGCGCTCGGCTCGATCGGAGTTGAACTGCCGGCTGCCGATGCCGTAACCCGGTAGCGCCGGCCTCAGGGCGCGTCACTGACGCGTCTCTACGCGGTGCCTTCTTCGGCCAGCCACTCCCGCTCCTCGTCCGTCAGCGCGGCCGCTCCGAGCAGGTCTGGGCGGCGCTGCGCGGTCCAGAGGAGGTTGCGCCGGCGGCGCCAGCGGGCGACCTCCTGGTGGTTGCCGGAGAGCAGCACCTCAGGCACGTCCCAGCCGCGGAACTGCGGCGGCCGGGTGTAGGGCGGCGCTTCGAGCAGCCCCTCGGCGAACGACTCGTCGCTGGCTGAGTCCGGCGAACCGAGGGCACCCGGGAGGTGACGGACGACGGCGTCAACGAGCACCATCGCCGGGAGCTCACCGCCGGAGAGGACGTAGTCGCCGATGCTCACCTCGTGCGTCGCCAGATGCTCGTGCACGCGCGCGTCGACGCCCTCATAGTGGCCGCAGATGAGGACGAGGCGCTTCTCTCGGGCAAGTTCCAGCGTCAGGTCATGATCGAGCTTTCGACCGGACGGAGTGAGCAGAACGATCGGGCCGCGCTCGGGCACCATATCGAGGACGGCATCTGTGGCTTCAAAGACCGGCTCGGGCTTCAACACCATACCGGGCCCGCCGCCGTACACGTAGTCGTCCGCGACTTTATGACGGCCCTTCGCCCACAGACGGATGTCGTGGATGTGGATGGAGAAGACGCCGGAGTCGACGGCCCGCTTGATGATGGATTCGTCGAACGGTCCGCGGAACATTCCGGGAAACAGCGTGAGGATATCGATCCGCATGGATTCTTCCCCATTTTGCCCCACCTCGCTTCCAACCACAAAGACACTAAGGCACCAAGGGGAGAAGACCAATCGGAATATCTTCGTGTCTTGGTGTCTTGGTGGCTAAGGTAGGGGGCGATGTTCAGACAACTCTCCGCGCAACAGTTCGAGGGCGTGGGGGAGAACTGGGAGGACCGATAGGTTCTCGCGGACGCCTTTCGGGCTGCCGGGGAGGTTGACGATGAGCGTGCGTCCCCGTACGCCGGCGAGGGCGCGGCTGAGCATGGACATGGGCGTGTGCTTGAGGCCTTCCGCGCGCATCGATTCGCCGAGGCCGGGGACTTCGTACTCGATCACCTCGCGGGTGGCCTCCGGAGTGACGTCGCGCGGGCCGAGGCCGGTGCCGCCGGTGGTTACGATGAGATCGAGTTTCTCCGCGTCTACCCACGTCCGAAGTCGCTCGGTGATCAGGGCTCGCTCGTCGGCGATGATCTCGTAGCGCTCGATGGTAGCGTCGATGCCCAAAAGCAGCTCCCGGATGGCAGCGCCGGAGGTGTCTTCACGCTCGCCGGCGGCGCCTTTGTCAGAGATCGTCAGGATGCCGGCGCGGAAGGGCATGCGGGAAGAAAGTGGGAAATTAGTCCGAA
>CAYZLC010000078.1:0-8172 GCA_964479365.1 uncultured Dehalococcoidia bacterium | reverse complement strand
TCGTACTTCTTGCCGACCATGAAGCCGGTGATGTTCTGGAGGAACACGAGCGGGATTTTGCGCTTAGCGCACATCTCGATGAAATGGGTGCCCTTGAGCGCGCTCTCCGAGAAGAGGATGCCGTTGTTAGCAACGATGCCAACCGGGTAGCCCATGATGCGCGCGAAGCCGCAGACGAGCGTTGCGCCGTAGGTGGCCTTGAATTCATGGAAGCGGCTGCCGTCTACAATACGTGCAATTACCTCTCGCACGTCGAAGGAGTGTCGAGAGTCCGCGGGAACGATGCCGTAGACGTCAGCCGGATCATGTAGTGGTTCCTCTGGCGGTGCCAACTCCCACGGTAGCGGTTTCGGCGTCCGGCCCAGATTCGCGACGATGCTGCGGACGATGGCGAGCGCCTCTTCGTCATCGGCGGCGAAGTGATCGGCGACGCCGGAGATCTGGGTGTGCACCTGCGCGCCTCCGAGGTCTTCAGCCGAGACTTCCTCGCCCGTGGCCGCCTTCACGAGCGGCGGCCCGCCCAGGAAGATCGTCCCGGTGCCTTCGACGATGACCGTCTCGTCGCTCATCGCCGGGACGTAGGCGCCGCCTGCCGTGCAGGACCCCATCACGGCGGCGATCTGAGGTATTCCCTTGGCCGACATACGCGCCTGGTTATAGAAGATGCGCCCGAAGTGTTCGCGGTCGGGGAACACGTCCGCTTGAAGAGGAAGAAACGCGCCACCGGAGTCGACGAGGTACACACAGGGAAGATGGTTCTGCTCCGCGACCTCCTGGGCGCGGAGGTGCTTCTTGACGGTCAGCGGATAATACGTACCGCCCTTGACTGTGGCGTCGTTCGCGATGATGACGACTTCGCGCCCACAAACGCGGCCAACTCCGCTTACGATTCCGGCGGCGGGCGCTTCGTCCTCGTACATCTCCCACGCCGCCAGGGCGCTCAGTTCCAGAAAGGCCGTTGCGGGGTCGAGGAGCCGGTCGATTCGCTCGTGGGCGATCAACTTGCCCCGGGAGCGATGCCGCTCAATCATATCCTTGCCGCCGCCGGAGCGAACTGAAGCAAACGCCTCCTGGAGCTGTTCCGCGAGCGCACGCATGCGCTCGCGATTGCGGGCGAACTGAGGCTCCGCTGTGTTGATGTTGGAGGCAAGTGCGGGCACAGGCGCGCCCTCGAGGAAGGCGGCGGCCGCAGCCCCGTCCCGGCCGTCACGAGTGATCGTCATCCGCGCTGACCCTTGCAGTCAGCTTAGCACAAGGCTGCGGCCAAATTTAGCGCTACTCTGGGGCCGCAGCAGCGAAGCGGCCCGGCTCCGCCTGGAAGAGACCGCGACACTGGTCGGAACAGAAGTAATACGCTCGGCTCTTGTAGTTGTGGCTGGGGGAGCCCTGCACCTCCACAACCCGGCGACACACGGGATCGCGCCCAGTGAGCACGTCCGGACGGAAGGTCCCGTCCTCCAGCCAGGCGATGCGGCTCGCGATCTCGCGGGTACGGTGATCGTGGCTGACGATGACAACCGCTTTCTGCATCTCGCGGGCGATCTGACGAAGTAGCAACATCACTTCGCGTCCCCGTTTCGAGTCAAGGTTCGCCGTCGGCTCGTCCGCCAGTATGAGATCGGGGTTGTTGGCGAGCGCCCGGGCGATGGCGACGCGCTGCTTCTCGCCGCCGCTCAACTGCCTCGGCAACGACTTGAGGCGTTGCCCGAGGCCGAGCATATTCATGAGCTCGCGGGCCCGATTGGCGGCGCCGCGGCTCTTGGCGCCACCGTCCATCATTACGAGCGTGACGTTTTCGATGGCGGTGAGCGCCTCCAGCAGATTGAAGCTCTGGAAGACGAACCCGATATGTTGACGCCGAACGTCAGGCAGGTCCTTTTCGCTCATAGCCGTGATGTTGATGCCAGAGATCTCGACGGTGCCGCTCGTTGGCGTGAGAAGGGCGCCGGCTATGGTCAGAAAAGTCGTCTTGCCCGCGCCGGAAGGGCCCATCACCACGACGACCTCTCCCGCCTGGACGGAGAAGTCGACGTGGTCCAGGGCGTGGACCGCCGCCTCGCCGCTGCCGTAGGTCTTGGTCACCTGGTCCATCTGGAGTACGGCGTCCATGGTCGCCGCCTATCCCTTGAAGACGCTGACGGGATCGATCGCCGCCAGACGGCGCACGGGGATGTACGCCGCAATGAGGGCCATCAGGACCGTCACGCCCGCCACAAAGAGCACGTCCTGCCAGCGGGTGAAGAGAACGAACTGGGGCACGTAATCCGACGCAAACGGACCGATGACAAGAGTCAGGCCCAAGCCGACGCTGAATCCAAGCAGCGCCGTCACTGCGCTCTGCTCGAAGACGAGACGATACAGGTACCTATTGCGAAATCCCACAGCTTTGAGGATCCCGTATTCGCGTGCCTTTTCGATGGTCGCGGTGTAGATCGTGAGACCCGCGACGGCCACGCCGACGATGAACGCCACGCCGAGGACGACGAATAGGAGAGGGCGAATGTTGCTGATGATCCGTTCCCGCGTATTGGCCGCGAACTGTTCGCGAGTGTGTGCGATGACGGGTAACGAGCTCTGGGCGGCCAGCTCCTCTATGTCAGTCTCCAACTCCTTTGGGTCCAGGCCTTCTGTCACCTTTATTACATAGAAAGTAGCGGCGCCCTTCATCCTGAGCGTCTCCTGCGCCTGCTGAAAGGTGACGAACACAGTCTGCGTGGCGATGAAATCCCCGCCCTTGGACTTGCCGACGACTGTCCAGTCGCGCCCGCCGGCGAACAGCGTGTCCCCCACATCGACGCTGTAACGGTCACCCAATCGCTCGTCTATGATGATCTCTCCGGGTCCCGGCGTGTCCTTGCCTTCGACAACCTCAATCGGCCCTCCCAGCCGGGTGACTGGATCGAAGCCTATGAAGTGGATGTCCATTTCGGTGCCCAATCGTTCTCCGGTCTCCGTTATCCTGTCGACACGGACGCCCCGCGAGAGCCGGACGATCATGGGACTCCACTCGTCCACGTAACCGTGAGCGTTCAGGTACCGCCTGGCCTGTTCCGCTTCGTCTCCCTCCGTCGGCAACAGGGACGCGGCCGTGAGGAAGTCTTGGGCGCCTTCGTTAGCCACCCAGAGGTCAACGTTCGAATTTTCAACGAAGCCGCCGACCTTCTCATCCCAACCCCTATACAGTGACAACAGAAGGCTGATAAGGAACACCGAAAGAGCGACGCCCCCAACGGAGATGAAGAGGCGCGTCCGCTCCGAGAACAGGTTTCTGCGTGCGACAAGAAGCATAGGTTTGCGAAGGGTGTCAATGATATCACGCTGCAACCCGAGGCAAGCATTTAACCCCTTGACCTAAGTGCGCCCACACTTTTAATCTAAGTATCGCCTAATGTTTCAGCGAATGTGCAGCTATCGGATGGTCCCCGCGCCCTAATGCTGTTCTCTCTCCTTGTCACCGCTCGTGAGGGCATCGAGATCGCGCTCATCGTCACCATCCTCCTCGGCTATCTCAGGCGGATCGACCAGAAGCGGCACTTTCGTGAAATCTGGTGCGGAGTCGGTGCTGCAGCCATTTTCTCACTGGCCATCGGCATCGGGCTGGAACTAGCATCGCACGAGCTTGACGGCCGAGTACTGGCCGCGTTCGAGGGCTTCACGATGCTCTTCGCCGTTGCAGTGCTCACCTGGATGCTCTTCTGGATGAAGCGCCACTCCGCCGGCATATCCGGAGAACTACGACACCAAATCGACACCGCCCTCTCCAGGGGTTCGGTGGTGGCCCTCGCGCTCCTCGCGTTTTCCTCTGTCGGTCGAGAGGGGTTGGAGACGGTGCTGTTCCTCTTCGCAGGGTCGAACAGTGGCAGTTCGGACGTGATGTTCATCCTCGGTGGTGTCGCCGGCTTCGCGCTCGCGACAGCTGCGGGCGTTGTTCTCTACTACGGATCGGCTAGGCTGCCACTGCGACAGTTCTTTTTCGCATCCGCCGTGGCGCTGATGGTCTTGGCCGCAGGAATGCTGTCGAACGCGCTCGTGGAGCTCCAGGAAGCCGCCTTCTTGCGCGAGCTTGGCCCGCGACCATGGGACACCGAATCGATCATTTCCGCGACTTCTGATCTCGGCAAGTTCCTGCACACAATCCTGGGTTACGATTCCGCTCCAACTCTGGCCCAGATCGCCCTCTACTGGGGATACGTGACGGTCATCCTGAGCGCGTACCTCGCCTGGCCGTCCCCAGCGCCGACGCCCGCCCAGCGTCCGGTCGCGGCAAACGTCGGCGTGCCGCTTACTAAGGGAGAATAGGATGCCCAGGCTCCTCGCTCCCTCAGTCGCAGCCGTGCTGACGCTCGTCCTGGCAATCGCCTGCGGAAGCAGCGGCGAGGGCGGCCGCGAGGTGCAGATCGCACAGAGGGACGACGGCTGTACACCGACCAGGATCGAAGCAGCCACGGGTGAGAAACTGAAGTTTGTGATGACAAACGAGACGGGCGGCATCTATGAGGTCGAAGGCGAGAAGGGCACGGAGTTCGAAGAGGTGGTAGTACCGGACGGCAAGACTCGCTCAGCCGGCTTCACCGTACCAGACGAGGAGGGGACGTACCCTCTAAAGTGCTACGTGCCCGACGGTGTCGAGACGATCATCGAGGTGCAGGCGACAACGCAGTAGCCAATCAGAACACGCGCACGATGGGTAAGCCTTTAGGATGTGGCGGGTTGGCGGTCCCACTCAACGCTAATAGCCTCCACCTCGCTATCGACGCACACCCGCATTAGCGTACACTTGGGCTGCCATGCCCCGAAGCGAGATAGCCCCGGACCTTTCGTCTACCGTTGAAGACTACCTCCAGAGCATCTACAGCCTGGAGACCGAAGGCGAGCGCGTCATCTCGGCCCGGCTGGCGCGTTGGATGCGGGTGACGCCTCCGACTGCCTGGGCGACGGTGCAGCGGATGCAGCGCGATGAGCTTGTCTCCATCGACGGCAAGAAGACGATCCACCTGACGAAGCGCGGCCGCCAGCTCGCCGAGAAAGTGGCCCGCAGGCATCGGCTCTCAGAGCGGTTCCTGAGCGATATCCTCGGCCTCGGATGGGCGGAGGCGCACGACGAGGCCCATCACTTCGAGCACGGAGTGACGCCGGTTATCGAGGACCGGATCTTCTCGCTGCTCGGCAACCCGACTACGTGCCCGCACGGCAGCCCGATTCCCGGCACGGGGGCAGTCTTGAGCCCCGACCTCGTGCCCATGGATACGCTTCAGGTAGGCGACGGCGCGACGGTAGAGTTCATCTCTGAGGAACTGGAGGAAGACCTGGAGCTGCTGCGTTATCTGGACCGGCATGATGTCCGGCCGGGGCAGCCAATCACGGTTTCTGAGAAGGTCCCGTCTACCGGCCTCATCGCCATCACGACGAGCCGCGAGAACGTCTCTATCGGTCTCACCGTCGCCGGCCGCATCCGCGTGAGGCGGAAGTGACTTCCCCCAGTTTGCGCGAATTGGCTTGACGATAACGCTAGAATAGAGACACGGGCAGTGAGGTCGCCCCTGACGGCGAAGGAACCCCCCTTTCCGGCTAAGCGGCACGCTGTCCGTTTATGCTTGGCGGCAAGGGCGCGAGCCTTAGAGACCCGGGAACGTCCAGCGTGTCGCGGTGTCGCCGAGGTCCTCTTCGAAACTGAAGGCGACCGTCGGCCGCACGACGTAGAACGGGTAACCCTCGATCTCCCAGTTGTACTTCTTGTTGTAAGCGTCCCAGGCGGGCCGCAGGATTGAGGTGTCGGTCACCTCTTCTGCGACTCCCTCCACGATGACCACCTCGCGCGCGGGCCCTTCGATGTGGACTGATACGGATGGATTCAAGGAGAGGTTGCGGGCCTTGCGTGATTGCTTGCCGGTCGAGAAGTAGAGCACCGCCTCCAGCCAGACGCCCCAAACCGGCGCAGCGTGCGGGCGGCCGTCCGGTCGCGTGCTTCCGATCCAGTAGTTGCGAGCGGCAACAATGACCTCCTCGACGCGCGCCCAGGGGAAGCGCTCGCCGGGCGGCGACTTGGCGTTCGCCAATCCGTAGCCGGGGCTGGTCATGCGTGACGGTTTCGGGGTAGGCATATTTCCGCGCTCCTTTTGTTGCGGGTGGACAGCGATGCCGTTAGTCTAGCCGACCGTCATTGGACGGCGGGGGTCGCTGGGTGTTCGCGTGAAGAAGCGTCGTTGACAAAGAGCAACCCGTCTGGCTATAAGTGTCGTATCACCCTAGTGAACATGGCCCATTGACAGAGCCATACCTCCGATCCGGAGGCCAGGGGAGGCCTGTTGCAAGAACCTAACTACTGGACGCGTCTGAACCGGAGACGCATTGGCCGCCGGGCTCTCCTCTCCGCGGGTGCCACAACAGCGCTGGGCGCGGCAGCAGCCGCCGTCGTGGGTTGCGGCGGAGGCGGCAACGGCGGGTTCAACCGCACCACCGCGACGCCGTTCGACGGGGTAGAAGGCAACCCGCTTCCCGGCGGCAGCGTGACCTACGGTCGCCTCCTCAGCGTCCTGGGAATCGATCCGCACATTGACCTCACCGGCATCGACATTGATCAGCTCCTCTACTCCTACCTCTACTCCTGGAAACCGTCTGCCGAAACGGCCATCTTCAACAACTTCGCCCTCTCCGTCGAGATGCCGGCCGAAGACCACACGGAGTTCATCTTCACCCTCCGGCCCGGCGTCAAGATTCAGCCGCAGATAGACAACCCCGCCGCAGGCGAAGAGCTGACCTCTGAGGACGTTAAGCAGAGCTTTATCCGCCGCGGCACCGCAATCACCGCCCCTGACAAGCGCTTCCCGCTCAGGATTTCGGGCACAACCTCGCCGGATGCTACGCGCTTGGCGGCCGCCCTGAAGACGCCGGACCCCTACACTTTCTCATTCAAGATGAGCAGTCCCTTCGTGCCCGCATTCCGTGAGATGTCGAACCCGACCTGGGCGATCGTCCCGGCCAAGGTCATCGAGCAGTACGGGAGCGCCTTTTCGGCCAATAGCCTTGGGCAGAAGGCGTTCGGCAGCGGGCCGTTCATGCTCAGAGAATTTCGCGGCCAGGAGCGCATCATCCTCGAACGTCATCCCGAATACTTCCTCAACCCGCGGCCTTGGCTGAACGAGATGAGATACATCATCATCACGGAGCCCCAGTCCCTACTCGCGGCGTTCGATTCCGGCCAACACGACGTCAACGGCGCCATCATGAACAAGGCCCAGGCCGAAGACCGCATGAAGAAAGAAGACAAGTTCGTCATCGTCAAGGTGCCTACCCGCTTTTACCCAGTGATTCATTTCAAGATCCGCCCACCCTTCGAGGACATCCGCGTGCGCGAGGCGCTTGACCTGGCTCTGGACAGGGACGAAATGATCAATCTCATCTGGGACGGAGAAGGGTTCGCGAACGGCCCTGTCCAGTGGCTGCAGGTCAGGTTCTCGCTCCCTCAGGACGAGTTGCGCGCCGCCATGCCGTACGACCCCCAAAGAGCGCGTCAGCTCCTCAGCGCGGCGGGATACGAGAACGGGTTCGAGGCCAAGATGAAGATCCCCAGGGTGCCGGGCGCCCCGATCATCGCCGACCTCTCTTCCCTCATCAAAGACCAGCTGGCCAAAGTGGGCATCAACATCCTCCTTGACGAGGTGGAGCTGGGGACGTTCATCGCCAACGTCATCCTGCCCGGCAACTTCGACCTCGCCTTCTTCCCGAACCTGCCGTACGATGAGCCCGACCGCCCGCTCAGCTTCTACCACACGCGCGGCGTCACAGGCGTTGGCAACTGGAATAATTACACCAACCCTGAGATAGACAAGCTGATCGATGCACAGGAGTCCGAGTTCGACGAAGAGAAGAGGATCAAACTGATCCTGGACGTTCAGCGCATGATCTTGAAGGAGCATGGCCCGCAGATAACGATGCCCAGCGGCAACTTCTACGGCGCCACCTGGAAGTATGTACACAACCCCTACCAGTTCTTTCTTGACCTGGGCGAGGGCGGTCTCCCGCCCGAGGAGATCGGCCCGCCGGGCTCAGACACCTGGACCGAAGAAGCCTAGCCGCCGGCGCGTCACGCCGCCCGGCTCTCAACTACGCCAGCTCACCTCGTACACCCGCACCGGCTCCTCGAACCCCGGAGCGGTGTCATTCTGAGCAAGA